>JAPKXP010000168.1 GCA_026394745.1 Candidatus Altarchaeota archaeon | reverse complement strand
TCTCCTGCATCGCAGTCAAGATGAAATTCTGCAGATGATCCAAATGCGGTAGCTCGTCGATGAACAACACCCCCTCATGCGCCTCATGGATTGCGCCCGGCACCACCCGAAGGTAAGCCGGAGTGCCAATCTCAGGGTGGCCGCCGTAAGGGTCGTGCCTCACGTCACCCAACAACTCCGTCTCCGAAGCGCCCGTCGCGTGAACAAAATTCTTACGATTCAAAGGAACAATAGTGAACCTCTTCCTCTTGTCTTGAGGCCTTAGACCGGACTCGGGCTCAGAGCCGATGAGTGCGATACTATCGCCCTTCTTCTGGTAGGTTATGACCTGCTCGCTCCCGTCGCTGCCGAAGCAGGTCGCCTTAATCTCGTCCCGCTTGGTGATGCGCCGGTACTTGTTCTCATTGCATTTCGGACACACCGAAATTTCGCTTGCGCTGAGCGTGCCGCACACGGGGCACTTGAAGCCAAGCTGCTCCGCGACGTATGCCGGAACCTCGCTTGGCTTTACGGTCTTGACTTCAGAGTAGTGCTTTATCACCTCAACAATGGGCTTCTGCGGGTTTACGGGATTGTCGACTACGTTAATCTGCTCCTTCGGCTTCGCAAGGTGGGACGCTAAAGCTTGGGCGAGCATGCTCTTTCCCACGCCAGGCGGGCCGACTAATAGAAAATGGCGCCTCTGCCTCATGGCAAGTTTTATCTTCCGTACGGCGCTCGGCTGGCCTATCACCTGGTCAACCAAGTCCTTCGGAATCTCAATGTCCAGGGTAGTCTCGATTTCGTCCAGCGGCTTAGAATCGCCGGTGCTCTTAGCTGACTTCTTAGGACTCGCCATCAATTTATCATATGGTAGTACGAGAAGATATATTAAGCCTTACGTAGGATTATTTCGACTGCGTCCTTGAGGTCTTCTGCGACGTAGTCCGGCTTTACGTCGTACGACCCGTCTTTTCCCGCGTATCCCGTCTTGACTAGTATCGTCTTACATCCTGCATTGATGCCTGTTTGGATGTCTCTTGTGCTGTCGCCGACCATGTAGGACTTTGAAAGGTCGATGTTGAATTCCCTTGCAGCCTCCCTTAGCATGCCAGCCTTCGGCTTCCTGCATTCGCAATCGTCGTCTGGGTGGTGGGGGCAGTAGTAGAGTTTGTCCACGCGGACTTTGTTTTTAGAGAGCTCGCCAGTCATGTGCTTGTGTATTTCCTCCAGGCCCGGGATGTCAAGGAATCCTCTTGCGATTGCAGACTGGTTGGTGACTACTATTATCTTGTACGGGCTCGAACTCAACTTCATTAAAGCAGTTATGACGTTGGGCAGGAATTCGAAGTCTTCGACCTTTGACAGGTATTCGATCTCGCGGTTGATTGTACCGTCCCTGTCCAGAAAAACGGCTTTATTCATTGCAAAGTCATATATTTAACTAAGTCGTAGAGGAACATTGCCCTCTCCGACTTTGCAAGTAACCTCGCCATTCAGGGCGAGGTTATTGATTTGAAGAGTTCGCGCTCGACGAGGCCGCATATTATGTGCTCTACTGCTAGGTGGGATTCCTGTATGCGCGGCGTGTCTGACGACGGCACCATGATGCACAGGTCGCACGCCTTCCTCATCTTCTCGCCCTTGCTGCCGGTAAGCCCGATGACCTTCATGCCGAGAGATTTCGCGGCGTCTATCGCAAGCATTATGTTCGGCGAGCTTCCTGAAGTCGAAATCGCAATCAACACGTCGCCTTTCCTTCCGTGCGCCTCAACCTGCCTCGAAAAGATTATCTCGCCGCCGTAGTCGTTGGTGAGCGCGGTCAGTATTGAAGTGTCGGTGGACAACGCCATCGCAGGCAAAGCCTTCCTCTCCTTCTTGAATCTGCCTACGAACTCGCCTGCCATGTGCTGGCAGTCCGCAGCGCTCCCGCCGTTGCCGCAGAGCAGGACCTTGCCGCCGGACTTGAACGCGTTCAGTATTATTGACACTGCCGCCTCAATCTCGCCGGCCTGACTCTTCAACGCCTCCTTCACCCTGACGCTTTCTCCAAGCTGGGCTATTATCTCGTCCCTCATTTTTTACAGACCTTCTTCACTTTCTCCCAGTCGTCGTTGAACGCCTTGATTCCCTTGTCGGTGAGCGGGTGCCCGAACATCTTCTTCAGGACGTCGTACGGGACCGTCGCTATGTGGCATCCCGCCTTCGCAGCCTCGTAGACGTGTATCGGGTGCCTGACGCTGGCTGCGATAATCTGGGTTAGGAATCCGTAGTTCCTGTAGATTTGGAGCATGTCGCGTATGAGCTCCATCCCGTCCTGGCCGTTGTCGTCGAGGCGGCCGATGAACGGGCTCACGTACGTTGCGCCTGCCTTTGCTGCTATCAGAGCTTGGTTTGCAGAGAACACGAGAGTGACGTTCGTCTTAATCCCTTCCGAACTCAAGACCTTGACTGCCTTAATGCCTTCAGGAGTCATGGGAATCTTCACGACGACATTCTTCCCCAGCTTCGAGAGCTCGCGCGCCTCCTTGACCATGCCTTCGGCGTCTGGGCTTACCGCCTCAAGGCTTACGGGACCCTTTACTAGATCGAGAATCTTTCTTGCGATCGTGTTGAAGTCGCAGTTTTCTTTAGCTACGAGACTAGGGTTCGTGGTGACGCCGTCGAGTATCCCCCAGCCGGACGCCTCCTTAATCTGGTCTATGTTCGCCGTGTCTATGAAGAACTTCATCGCCAAACCACCTCAATAGTATGAATAAGGATAGAATAAATATTGTAGGCATACGTAATATATACTTGTTGTAACCATGGATGCTTCGATTATCGTGCCGACCTTCAACGAGAGGAACAACCTTCCGGTTCTTGCCCAGCGGGTTTTCTCTGCTGCCAAGGGCGCCGGCCTGGACGTCGAATTGATTGTGGTGGACGACAACAGCCCAGACGGAACGGGCGACGCCGCCGAGGAGCTGAGGAAAAAGTTCGGTAGCGTCAAGGTCATCCACCGCTCTGGGAAGCTGGGTCTCGCCTCCGCAGTCATTGAAGGATTCCGCGAGGCTAGCGCGAACATCCTGGGGGTCATAGACGCTGACTTGAGCCACTCGCCTGAGATGGTGCCGGACTTGATTAGGCCAGTCAGGGAAGGGAAGGCAGACCTGGTGTTCGCAAGCAGGTACATTAAAGGCGGCGGCGAGGAGAACTGGCCTTTCCTAAGGAAGCTCACTTCAAAGGGCGCTATCCTGCTGGCCAGACCGTTGACTCCTGTGAAAGACTGCGTGTCAGGATTCTTCTTCATGAAAAAGGGCGTAATAGACAATGTGGAACTGAACGCGAGAGGTTACAAGATTGGCCTTGAGATTCTAGTCAAAGGCAAGTTCAAGCGCGTCATTGAAGTCCCGTATACGTTCGTCAACAGGAAGAGGGGCAAGAGCAAGCTCAACAGCAGCGAATTCGCAAACTACCTGATAACCCTAAAGAACCTCTACGCCTACAGGCTGGGTTTTAGGTGAAGGGACGATATGAGTAGCTGAGAGTCTAGAACTTCCGGGTTCTCCCTCTTGTGCCGGGACTCCCCATACTTCCTCTTTATTTTCCGTACTTCAGATTCTGAAACCTTAATCTTCTTAGCGGCCTCGCTTACAGTCATCTTCCTGTCGAGCAGGCAGTGTAGTATGCCGTCAATCCTAGGGTACTCTAAGCCTATCTCCTCCTCATCAGTCTGCCCCGCCCAAAGTCCTGCTGAAGGCGTCTTAATGCATATGCTCTCGGGTATTCCCAGGTATTTGGCGAGCTGCCGGACCTGCGTCTTGTATAATCTTCCTATCGGCAGGTAATCCACCCCGCCGTCGCCGTACTTCGTGAAGTATCCGAGCATCAGTTCAGTGCGGTTTCCTGTGCCGAGGACTATGCGCTTGTCGAGATTTGCGGTAAGGTATAGCATCGTCATCCGGACTCTAGCCTTGATGTTCCCCCAGCTCCTAAGTCGGTTCTCGTGGAAGTCGGTCCAGTTGAAGTTGTTCCTTATTGACGTCAGGATTCTGTCGAGCTCCATTATCGAGTATCTTATCTTGAACTTTTCGACGAATTCTATCGCGTCTTCTACGTCAGACTGGCTGGTTACCCCACTCTCCGGGAGGATTATACAATAGACGTCTACGCCAGCGTCCTTGGCGAGTTTAGCGACTACTGCGGAGTCTATGCCGCCGCTTAGCCCTACGACGACGCCCTTAGCCTTGGCGTCCTTTACCTTGTCGAGGATGCCCTGACAGATGGCTTTTTTCGCTTCAGCCAAGTCCTTCTTGGACAGAAGTAGGTTATTCATCAAATTAATATATATTTTACACAGTATTTTAATAAAAAAATACAATAATAATAGCGAAATGATTAAAGTAGACGACCTGGATTTGAAGATTATAACGAGCCTGAGGGAAGACTCCCGGCAAAGCTTCAGAGACCTGGCAGAGAAGCTAGACGTCGCTGAAGGAACGATATACAACAGAGTCAACAAACTGAAGGAAGAGGGAATAATAAAGAAATTCATGGTAGACATAGACTACGGCAAGCTCGGATACGACCTCAGCGCAGTCATAGGCATCATATCAAAAGGCGGCCACCTCGCGGAACTGGAAAAAGACCTAGCCAAAGAAAAGTCCATCACAGCAGTCTACGACGTCACAGGCGAATACGACGCAGTAGTCGTCGCCAAATTCAAGGACAGGGAAGAGCTCAACAGGCTCGTGAAGAAGATGAACACCATGGAACACATAGAAAGAACATACACCATGGTAGTCCTAAACGTAGTGAAGGAAGAACACGGGATAGAACCCTAAAGGCCCAGAAAGTCCAGTTCCACAGGATTCAAAACCGGCTTATCGTACTCGTCGTCAGTCATCCGGGGGCACGCGGTGTTCACCCAGCAGTCGACCTTGAAAGGCAGAATGTTTCCTGGAGAAAGCTCCTCGCCGACAAAAAGGAAAGCTCGCTTGCCGGAAGACTCAAGCCGCTTCTTCAGTACCCAAGCTTCTTTCAGCTTGAACTGCCCGGCCTTCGTGGAAACGAGTATGCCGAAAGATTCCGCGCCCGCTGCCTTCATCATCCTGGCCTTATTCTTCCTCTTCCAGAATTTTTTCTCGTCCTCGCTTATTACGTCGAATGAATTTGATATCGGATTCAGGACGTAAACAGGCTTACCTGTCTTGAGGGCAATGCCAATCGGATGAAACCTTCCAGAGCCCATATAAAGGAAACAGTCGACCTTCGACTCCAAATCCAACGCAGCATCCTGCCTGCAGCCGAGAACCTGGCCGCCGGAATACGCCTTCATGCCGGAATCATTCAGAAACTTCACAACGTCCTTGACACGGTCAAGATGCTGGGCGGTTGAGACAACGCCCACAGACCTGAAAACGCCAATCTCCTTGATGCGCTTCCTGAGTGCTGGAAGCGGGTCAGACCGGGAATAACAAGGAACGTGGAGAACCCTCATGTTAATTAAAAAGAATGATAGGGGAAAAAGAACCTACTTCTTTTTCTTGTCCTGCTTTTCAGCCTTCTCCTCGGATTTCTTGGACGCATCGGGGTTCTTCCAGACTTCCTCAAACTTCACTTCATCCAAGCCAAGGTACTTGAAAGCCTCGGCAGAGAAGGACGCCTTCCTCACCAGGAGATTCCTGTCCCTCTGCGCGGACTCAGGAATTCCGAGCGCAAGCTTTTTTCCTGAAAGCTTCACGTCAAACCCTTCAGACGCGTTGAAACTCCTCTCGAGAATGTAGTTGACCTTGTCCTCGTCGCCTGACGCCTTCTCCTTAACCTCGACATGATAGACAAGATTCTTACCAGCGAGGTCGTTGTTGAAGTCGACCCTCACGCGGCCGCCTGCGACAGTCTGTATCCTAGCCGGCATGCCGTCAATCTCGACAGGCATTCCCGGAATCGGGTTGATGTTCTGGTCTCTGAAGAACTTTATTGGAACAAGGCGGACCTTGCCAGGGTCCCTCTGGCCGAAACCCTTATCAGGCGCAACTTCAACAGTCTTCTTGTCGCCGACCTTCAGGGACTTCAAAGCCTCGTCCAAGCCGGCAACAACATTGCCTTCCCCGACCACTATTGGGGTGGGCTTATACACCCTCTTGGAGTCGAAGATGTTCTCCTTTTTCGCCACATCCTCCTCGGTCGTGTCGAAAACCCTACCGTCCTTCACCTTACCGGTGTATGAAATCTTGATGAAATCCATTTTACATTAGCCTAGTTTAAGTCTAATCATTTAAAACATTTGACAATAAAAGCGTTAATCAGGGCGTTTCCGGGCTTAATCTCAGGTTATCCACCCTAGTAGAATTATTAAGCAATAGTTTTTATGTTATTAGGACTATGGACGAGAAAAAGCCTGGACGGGGGGACAGGAGGAAGAGGAATCAGCAGCTTATGATAGCGTTCGTTGCGCTGATAATGGTTTTTTCCGGGCTTTATCTGGGGTTTGGCAGGGAAAACACTGTTCCTGACGTGGCTCCGGTTAATTATTCAGGGAGGATTCTGGAATACCAGGTTTATCCTATAGGGAACGTGAGCGTTCCGGTGAAGGTTGAAGGCGTCACGGAAGATTTTGTGGTGATATTCAGCCAGCCGGGTTACTTGAACATGGACGTGATACAGAGCGTCCTTGACGAGAACATAAGCAGCGTTAGAGAGTCGACTTTCGAGTCTACAGGCGCCTACAGCTTCTTTAGGTTCATGAGCTTGAACAGGAGTGACGCCATGCAAGGGGTGAAGAAGGTCTTGAGGAGCAGAGGCTATGTTATGTATAACATTTATTCAGGCAGCATACCAGGAGGCAATGTTAAGATAATAGGAAACGACCTTGCTGTAGGACAGTATGTTAAGGCGCTTTTGTTCCAGAACGTTCGGGACGGGCTTTATGAGGTCGTCGGCTTTTCGCAGGGTGTTGTTCCGTATGGGCAGGTTGTGAGGGCGAATCTTACGAACGTGACGGGTTTCGTGTATGGCGGCTTCATCGACAAGTACGTTAGAGAAGAGTCGTTGTATAATGCTTCCGGCAACGTAAGCGACCTTAGGTTGAACCAGCCGCTTCTCGACATTGATTCGGCTAACTACACAGTCCAAGGTAATGCGACGGTCTATTATCAGCTGAACCGGACGTTCGTCGAGTTCGACGGCAGAAACATGAGCGGCATGCTCAGCAACTTAAAGTCGTTGAACGTCAGTTACAGGGTAGAGTTCGGTGGCGTGTCTTTCACGGCGCCTCTGGAGTCGGACTACAATGCGACCAAGAAGCGGCTTGAGGGAGTGGGCGTTTTGAACGTAAGCAGGAGCGTTGTTGGCTTCTCGACCGTCCCGCCGGAGATTACTGATGGCAGCAGGATACTGGTGATTCCGCAGAACAGGGAGATGCCTACGGTAGCGTTGGAGGGCGCGAGAGTCGGCGACGAGATTAACGTCAGCATTTCGATGATGAATTTAGGCAACTATACTATCGTGTTCGCTCGGCAGGTTTAGTTTTTAGGTACTGACAGAGTTTCTCGAACGCTATCTTGCGGTGTGAGATTGCGTTTTTCGTCTTCACATCCTCGGCGAACGTTTTCACGTAACCTTTCGGCTGGAATATGGGGTCGAAGCCGAATCCCTTTTCGCCCTTGGCCTCGGTTGTTATCTTGCCTTCGACGGAGCCTTCGAAAATCTTCACGTCGGAATTGGGCGCGGTGTCGGAGGCTAGGAAGCTGTGTATCTTCTCGGCGCTTGTTATGTAGGCTACCGCCGAGACGAAGCTCGCCTCGCGGTCGCTTATGCCGTCCATCAGCTTGAGTATTCCGTTTATGCCTATCCTCTCGAATGCGAACCTGGAGTATGCGCCCGGAAATTCGTTGAGGGATTTTATGAATAAACCGGAGTCTTCGACGATAAGCGGCTTTCTGATCTGCGTGAACACGTATTCGGCTCCTGCTTTCGCGACCTCGGACACTGAGTCGCTTCTTATCTCCGGGTAGAACAGGTGGATTTGAGTGAAGCTTACCCCGTACTTCCTGCCGACCTCGTTTGACTCGGCGACCTTGTTCTTGTTCGAGGTGGAGAATAGCACTTCCATGATAATTTATTACAGTCAGGGATTATATTCTTAAACTATGCGCGCTAACTCGATATTCCTTTTGAGCACTGCCGCGGCTGCTATGGGGGACTTGTTCATACCGTTGATAGCGTTGGATATCGGGGCGAGCAACCTCATGACCGGGGTTATCGTAGCGGCTTACGGCCTCATGTCTCTTGTGTCGTTCACGCTTTTCGGGTGGATTTCGGACAACAGGGACCGCTTGAGTCTGATACGGGGCGGCCTGCTTTTGTCGGGCTTGGTTTTCATTCTGCAGCTTGTAGCCCACGACATGTTGACTCTTTTTCTTGTCAGGGCTTTGTGCGGCTTCAGCGTGGGCGTATTCTATTCTTCTCTCGTAGTCTACGGCCTGGAGTCGAAGAAGAAAATCGGGGAGTACACTTCATACGAGAGTTTGGGGTTGGGCCTTGGGAATCTCGCGGCCGGGATGATTGCGGTCTACTCCAACGTTTTCATTGCAGGCGCGATGCTATTCCTGGCGAGCTTCCTCATGTCCTTGAAACTGAAGAACGTCAAGTTCCATAAGCCGGAGTCTAGGACGAATCCGTTGACGGTATTCCGGAAAAACATCAAGGTCTACCTGCCGTTCATCATGAGGGACATTGGAGCGTTCGGCATCTGGGCGTTATTCCCGATTTACCTTACTACGCTTGGCGCAAGCAGCCTGTGGATTGGGATACTGTTGTTCCTCAACACCGGCTCGCAATTCTTCCTCAAGAACTTCGTTGACCGCGTGGAGCACAAGAAGCTGTACAATTGGGGCATGATACTCTCCGCCATTACGTTCATGTCCTACGTGCTGCCGTCAAATTACCTCCAGATGATTCCGATACAGATTATGATAGCGATATCCTGGTCTTGCCTGCAGGTGGGCGCGATAGGCATTCTCACGACGTCAAACGTCGAGAAGGCGACGGTCATAGGACTGTTCTCGTCGGCAAGGAGCTTCGCCAAGGTGATAGGCCCGCTGATGGCGGGGGTCATAACCCAGTACTACGGCTTCCACGCCTTAATGCTCTTCGCAGGAGGGCTTACGCTCGCTGGTTTTGCGTTGAGGAAGCTGCTTGACTGACTATTTAAACGGGTTGATTCTATAATAAAGACAGTATGACATACGATTTCCGTGAGCTGAAGGAGAAGCTGAAGCCCGAATTCTCAAAGGAATACGCGAAGTATTACCCGGTCGAAAGCCTGAAGGCTCTTGGATTCCAGAGGAGCGTGTGCAAGAAGTGCGGCAGGGGCTTTTGGAGTGTCAGAAAGAGGGATTACTGCGACGAGCCTGCCTGCAGCGGGGGATACCGGTTCATCGGCGAGAAGCTCACCAGAAAGAAGTTCGAGTACAAGGAGGCTTGGGACGAGTACGTTAAGACATTCAGCAAGTGGGGTTACGTTCCAATAAAGCGCTATCCGGTGGTCTGCAGGTGGTATGACGAATTGTATTTCGTAACAGCGGGGATAAACGATTTTCAGCCGTACGTGGTCGCAGGAGAGGTTGAGCCGCCTGCTGACGCGGTGCTTGAGCCGCAGTTCTGCCTGCGCTTCCAGGACATGGACAGCGTCGGAATAACCGGGAGGCATTATACGGGATTCATCATGGTGGGCCAGCACACCTTCAACAGGCCAGACAAGTACGTGTACTTCAAGGAGGAGGGCATAAGGCAGATTAACACCTTCCTTACTGAAGGCCTTGGAATAAAGCCTGAGGAATTGTATTACCACGAGGACGTGTGGGCCGGCGGAGGCAACTTCGGGCCGAGCATGGAATTCTTCTCGCGCGGCCTGGAGCTTGGAAACCAGGTTTACATGCAGTACAAGGTCAACCCGGACGGCTCGTATGACGAGCTGAAGACGAAGGTCATAGACATGGGCGCCGGCCTTGAGCGGTGGAGCTGGTTCTCGCAGGGCCTTTCAATGAGTTACGACACTGTGTTCCCGAAGGTGATGAGGTACCTTAGGAAGGCTAGCGGGCTCAAGCAGGATGAAAAGTTCGTGAAAGAGTTCTCCAAGTACGCGGGCATAATGAGCTTGGACGAGATAGACGACGTAAGGTCGCTTTGGTCTAGGATAGCAGCCGACTTGGGCATGAGTCCTGCAGAGTTGAAGAGGAAGGTGTACGAGATGCGCTCGCTGTACGCCATAGGAGACCATACGAGAAGCCTCCTTGTGGCAATACACGACGGCGCGCTTCCAAGCAACGTAGGCGGCGGCTACAACCTTAGGAACATCCTCAGGAGGTGCTGGAGCATCATAGACGAGTTCAAGTTCGACGTTGAGCTGGATAAGGTTTTCGAGGAGCATATCGGCGAGTTCGGAAGCTGGAACACTGAACTCAAGGACTCCGGAAGCCTCTTTGACATCATAGAGACGGAGAGGCAGAGGTTTAAGGAGAGCAAAGGGAAGAGCGGCTCGATAATAGGTAGGATAGTCGAGAGGAGCGAGAAGATTGACGTTGAGAAGATGGTGGAGCTCTACGACTCGCATGGCATTACTCCGGAGGTCATAAGGGAGTTCACGGGAGTTGAAGTGCCGCACAACTTCTACAAGCTGATTGAAGAACGCCATGAGAGGAGTAAGCCTGAGAAAGAGAAGGAAATCGAGGTTCCTGCAGGCATCCAAGACACTAGAGTTATGTACTACGATGAGTCGAACGTGCTTGATTTCAAGGCTAAGGTAGTTAATGTATTCGGCAACAACGTCGTCTTGGACAAGACATACTTCTATCCGGAAGGCGGCGGACAGGAGGCGGACCATGGGGTGATTTCCGGAAAAAGGGTGTTGGACGTGAAGAAGTCGGGGAAAGTCGTCGTCCACATTATGGCGGAAGCTTCAGGGATTAACGAAGGCGAGTTCGTGGAATGTAAGGTGGACGAAAAAAGGAGGAAGCAGCTTACGCTACACCACACCGCAACCCACATAGTAAACGCGGCGGCAAGGGACGTCCTAGGCCCGCACATATGGCAGGCTGGAGCACACAAGGGCGAGGACACAGCCCGACTCGACATAACACATTACAAGGGCGTGAACGAGGAAGAATTGATTAAGATAGAGGCTAAAGCCAACGAGATAATCGGGAAGGCTTTAGCGGTCGGCCACTGCTTCATGAAGAGGGACGTCGCTGAGAAGGAGCACGGCTTCACGCTATATCAGGGCGGCGCGGTGCCAGGCACAGAGATAAGGGTCGTGAGCATTTTGGGGATTGACCACGAGGCCTGCGGAGGGACTCACGTCGACAACACCGCAGACGTCGGCATGATAAAAATCGTCTCGGCCAAGAGGATACAGGACGGCGTCGTGAGGCTGGAGTTCAAGGCAGGGGAGTCCGCTGAAACACAGGAGATTGAGGATGAAGAGATATTCAACAAGTGCATATCAAAGTTCACGATAATAAAGATTGCAGACGCTGAATACAGGAAGGACCTTTTAGTCAAGTCCGCAAAAATTTTCTCCGTCCAGGTAAGCCAGCTTCCGTCCACGGTCGAAAGGTTCGCAAGCGAGGTCAAGGACGGATTAAAGGGGATAAGGGAATCTGGAGGAGAGTTCAAGTACGCGAACACCGCAAGCGACATAGCAGACGCCTCAGAGAAGCTGTTCGACGCCTGGAAGGCCAAGAACAAGATTCTTGAGGGACTCCAGGAGAGCGAGTCCAAGAAGATTCTAGATGCCGTAACGCGAAAGTTCGACTCGGAATACTCTGAAGTCGGCGAGACACGAGTAGTAAAGCACGTGACGTCCGGTATTGAAGTAAAGATACTGACCGAAATAGTAAAGCAGAGCGTCGAGAAGGGCGGTAGGATGACGATACTCGTAAACGAGATGGACGACAAGTGCAACATAGTAGTCGCCTCAAAGTCGCAGCTTAAGGCAGGGGAAATCTGCAGGAAGCTGAGCGAACTACTCGGCGGGGGCGGAGGAGGAAGCCCTACATTGGGTATTGGCGGCGGTAAATCCGAGGGCCTTGAGAAGAAGCTCGCGGAGTTTAATGTCCAGTAGCATCCGTATATGCTGATTAAGGTAACTAGTATTTCACTGTCTCCCGGACGGACGCGATTCCTTCGTTGACTATCCTGTAATCCACACGCATTCCTTCAGGAAGGTTAAGGTGTTTCTTCAGCAGGGCGTACCTTGCGCCGTCATCGCTTATGCCGAGCTCTATTATTATCTTGCTCCAGTATTCGTTTATGATGCCGCCTATGGGAACGTTCCTGTGGGTGTCGATGTCGGTGTAAATCTGGTTTGTAATCAACACGGGGAGATTGTACCTCCTTGCCACGCGGAGCAGCTGCGCCAGCATCCTGCCGAGCTCCTTTATGTTCTTGTCTTCCTCGATGCGGTATAGCATCGCGATTCCGTCAACCACGACGAGGCTTGCGTTCGTCTTGGGTACGAGCTCGTCCAGCTTGCTTAAAGCCACCTTCTGCTCGTCGAACGTTGTCGGCTCGACCAGGAGTATGTTCTCAAGCGTCTTCGTGAATTTTGCCCCTGCAATCTGCCTGAGGCGCTCCACGCTGAAGCCTCCTTCCGGGTCGATGTAGATGACCTTGCCTTGGGATGCAGCAGAACACGTTGCCATGAGGCAGACGTTAGTCTTCCCTGACCCCGGCGGGCCGTAAATCTGCGTGAGGACTCCGTGCGGCAGGCCGCCACCCAACAATCCTTCGAAGCAGTTGTTCAGGCGTATCATCTTTCTTCATGCACCATACTTTTGGTATAATTTCACGCACAATCCCTCAAGCTCCTTGTCCTTGATTCCAGCTTTCTGGAAGTATTCCCGGATGAGGTCGTCGCTTAAGGCTATCTTGTCGAATGTTATGTCGCAGTCCATGTTCCTCGGGTTTAATACCACGTCCAGTATCGTGAATCCTTCCCGGAGGCCTGGAAAGTCGTGGCTGAATTCCATG
>JAPKXP010000135.1 GCA_026394745.1 Candidatus Altarchaeota archaeon | reverse complement strand
AACAACGTACTTCGTCCACTTCCACCTGTTCTCGATGAAGCTTAGGAAGGCTGCTGCAGAGATTGCCATCGAGAAAATCAGCAGGAACATTCCATTGGCTATGGTGTGCAGCGTGTTGAACGCAGGCAGCTTCTTCACGTAGTCTGATATCACTATCGGCGAGTGCAGTCCCAGAATAAGCAGCGTTGAGGCTATGCCGAGGAACACGAACTCCGGCCTCTTGCGCATAAGCGCAAGGAAGCCCAGCAGAGCCAGTGCTATCGGAATGTACCCGATGTACGCTCCATACTCGTGCCAGGAGTAGTCTCCGCCTGGGTACGGGTGCACCCAGTCTACGCCGTTGCTCTCCCTATTCAGGAGGGAGCCCATGAGCAGTTCGGGCGTGTAGTCCTGCGTGTCTGTCCTATCCCTCGGGTGCGTCATCGAAAAGTCTATGCTTGGTATGAACTTTATCGCGCCCAGGAGGAAGGCGAATGCCAGCACGAGCGCTATTACCGCAACCGGCTTGATGCTAAGCTGCGTTAAAGACCTGGCTAGCGTAAGGCACGCGAGAGCGAAAGTCACGTAAAGGAAGTGGTGCGTGTTTCCGCCCAGGTAGAGCAGTGAAAGCAACAGCCCGCAGATTACCGTATTCTTGAGGTCGTCCTCGCTCTTCAGGTAGTACAGGAAGACCCACGGCACCATGCCGAGCATGACCCAGTTGGAGTGCCCTTGCGTGAGGTGGAGCGAGTATATCGACGTCAGCATGAACACGATTGGCGGCAGGTAGCTGGAGTACTTTCCGAACTCGAGCTTCTTCGACAGGAGGAACATGCCAAGCAGTCCGAAGATGAGGTACAGTATTATCGCAATCTTCGTGCCTATTATCGTGCCGAACAGGAGCGTTATCAGAAACTGCGGCGACAGCGTCTGCGTTTGCGCGTCCGCGAATCCGTAGTAGCCGCCGCAGAAGTACGGGTTCCAGAGCGGAAGCTGGTGGAACGTGAGCAGTATTTGCCTTGGCGTGCCCAGGAAGTGGAAGTGCTGGTCCCAGTCGTGGATTCCCCAGTAGTCGAAGTTCTTGAGTATGGGCAGCGTATAAACCAGCGCGATTATAGTGAAGGCTATCAGCGCAGACTTTATTGACGCGAAGTCCCTCCTTGCAGCCAAAAGAGACGCGAGTAATATTATCAGGGATACCACGAAAACAACGAGCCTGCTTGGCGGAACATTCCAGACGACGTGCACCGTCATCACGAGGAAAGGTATGAGGCATGCTGCAAGAGACGCTCCAACCACAATCTCCTCAGCGGCCTTCAGCCTAAGGTGCAGGCCCCTGCACAACATTATTCCCGCCGCAAGGCCCATCAACGCTAAAAACAATGTTACTATGGCGTCTATCATCTTTGGTCCACCAGTCCTACGACTATTGTGCTGTTCTCTCCGGTTGGCGTAATCGCCTGCTCCTGCGTAACGTTCCCCTGACCCAGAATGTACACCGTCATCTTAGTCTCGTTCATCATGTTCCTGTAAAACAGCGTCTCCTCAACGTACATGTCCGGCTTCCTGTTCTGGTAGAACTCCCTGAGCGAATCGTTCTTGTCGTCCAAGTCGACCGTGAAATAGAATCCTCCGTTCTCAAAATCCATGCTCAAATCCCTTAACGTGTGGTACTCCGCCTTGCCGTGCATGTAAAACTGGAGTATCGAGTTCATGTCGCATGGATTCCCCTTCTCCAAATAGTACACATTCCTCCCCTCCAGAAGCGGCACAAGCTTTGAGGTTACGGCAGGGAAGTGCGATGTCTCCGGGAATCCGATGTCGAAGGTTTCTAGCGAACCCTCGGTCGCCATGAAATTGTAGAAGAAGTTCACGCTCACGTACACCACGTTCACCAAAAGTATTATGGTGAATAATGACATTGCGACCTTTTCCCACCTCTTGTGCATGTCCCCTAGCATGATGCCTGCCGAGAGCAAGCCCACCGGGAAGAAGTAGACGAAATACCTGTCTGCGTAAGTGTAGCCGAAGAGCATGAAAAAGTAGGGGTATATCACCGAAGGGAGGACTACAATCAAGGCGGTAAGCTTCCTCAAGTCGTCCCTCATCCACAGGAGCGACAGGATAATCCACAACCCCGAGATTAACACAAGAATTGAATTCACCGGCGGAGGCTCTGCAATGACAGAGCCCGCAGTCCTAAGATACGCTATCTGCCCGTCCAAGACGCCCTTAAGGTCCTTGAAGTAGTAGCCGTACTTCTCAACGACCTTGTTCAAGTCCCCAGCCTCCTTGTTTCCGCCGGGCCGCGTCATTATCATGTTGGATAACCCATGGACCTTGAATTCGCTTAGTAGTATCGGGTACAGTCCGACGGCGAAGAGTATCACGCAGACGAGCACGACCCTCCACTTTAATAAAATCCTGAATCTCGCGAGCAGAAGGTAAAGCAGGAACACTCCGAGAAGCACAACTACCCCCACCTGCGTCTGGACTCCAAGGCCCATAACGAAAGCGAAGAGCAGCAGGTACACGTCCCTCTCGTGCTTCAGGTACTTCACAAGAAGATAGAATCCAAGGGCTACGAAGAAAGGAACCAGGTAGAAAACGAACGAGACGTGGGAGAATACGATATTATACGGTATTACGGCCAGCAGGCCAAGCGTATAGAATGCGATGTCCCCGTCGTACTCCCTAAGCGCGAGATAAACCAGCAGAATCGCCATGACGTTCAAGAGGGAATGCAGAATCCTCATCGTGAACACGCTGATTTCACCGTTCAAGACGAAGCTCGTCGCCACAAGATAATAATTGAAGTTCCCGTTGTACGGCTGCTGCTCGGTCAGAAGCGGCCCGCCCCCGCCATAAAGCACGTGTATGACGTCGTTGCCGGTTCTCGCCTCGTCAAAGTGCAATCCCGGCGTCGAAGACAGCATGAAAGTCCTCAGGAATAACGCAACCAAAACCATGAAAACCAGAAATATTCTCCTATTGCTTTCCATCCTATACCTTCTTCCAAAGTTGCACGTACTTGTACTCCCTCACCAGCTGGTATTTGCCGCTGGTCGTTACCTTGCTGACCGAGCCGTGCTCCCTCTCCTCGTCCTGCACCAGCCTCATGTCGAGCAGCACGTAGTCCACGTCCTTGTCGGGGTGCACGCCCTTGTCGTCTATCCCATACAGGTTGACCCTGAAGGGATTCGGGAACATGTAGGCCTTCTCCCGGTGCGTCAGATGGGATACTAGATTGTACGTCGCAGACACCGAGGCGTTCCTTGGTATCAACGCCATCACGTCCAGTATGCCCTGGTTCTCCTCAGAGACGTAGTCGAAGTTCTCTATGTTGAATAATATCCTCCTGTAGTCGGTAAACTTGACCGGGTCCGGGCTGATAATCTGGTTTGATACGAGCGTGGTGGAGACTATAAGAGCCAGAAGACCCCAGACGACAACCTTGTCCTTCTTGCGTTTTTCAACCGCGTTAATCGCCGAAATGAACACGACGGGTATGATGGGCGTCACGTAGTGGTATCTTATCTCGTGGGCGTAAGGCCAGTCTGTAATCAGGTTGAGCAGGAACGAGCCGGATATTATGAAAGACTTAAAGTCAAAAAAGACTATGAACGCCACCGGAAACAGAACGTCAAAAAAGTATTCTGCGTTCTTGGCCGTGAAGATTTTATTGTATATGAAGAACGGGTTCACCGCGTTCAACGCCTTCTCGGTCAAAGTATCGCCGAATGAGCCGAGCGTCCTGCCTGTGTAGAACGCCCCCTCCTGGTTGAACGCCGGCATAAGCACGTTCATCACGAGCAGCAGGTACACAATCGAACCCACCGTCGTCACCAACCCCACCTTCCTGTCGTGCATGAAAAAGATGTATACGCCAAAAAGTATGAACGTGATGGAGATTTCCTCCTTGCATATCAGCGACAGAAAGCTTAAGCCGTAAAAGAGGTTGTACCTCTTCTCCAACAGGAAGAAATATCCAAACAGCATGAACGGGACCATAAAACTCTCGTAGTGATAGCCCTGGTCCATGTTCGAGTAGTGGAGCGCCGGAAACATGAGGTAAATGAACGAGAAGACTAGCGGACTCCACGACCCGCCAAGCTTCCTCTTCGCGATAAGGTAGACCGGCAGCGCGCCTATCGCCAAAACAAAAGTGTGCAATACAAGCAAAGCCTTCACGTCATCCCAAACCCAATACAGCGGCGCCACAAGAATATGTATGTAAGACGCGTGGTCGCCGAACAAGCTGAGGCCCCTGACAGTCAAGTACGGGTCCTTAAGCCTGCTTAAAAGCCATATCCCCTGGTCTGGAATCCCAAGGTCGAAGTTGCCGTACCAATACATGTTGTACTCGTTTAGCACCGTAGAAGCCAGCACCAGAAAGTAGGCGCCAATCATCAGGAATAGCATCGCGTAAGGCAGCCTTCTGCTGGCTGCAACTCTCCTCAACAAACCATGCGCCTTTTTCAAATAAGCTGTTAAATCCATCCTAAATAGAAAACGCATATAGCGGTCATATTTATTTTAATTAAACCTATTTAACTATCCCAATGAAAGCCCTTGTCGTGATACCTACGTTCAACGAGAAGGAAAACATAACCAAAATCGTCGCTGAAGTCCTACAACGCTCTGACATAAACGTCCTCGTCGTGGACGACAACAGCCCCGACGGCACAGGCAAGCTCGCCGACAAACTGGCGTTCGAAAGGCCGGAATCCGTCTACGTCCTACACCGCACCGAAAAAAAGGGGCGCGGCTACGCGGGCGCAGCAGGCTTCAGGTGGGCTCTCGACCACGGCTACGATGTCATACTGGAGATGGACGCTGACTTCAGCCACAACCCCAAGTACCTGCCAGACTTCCTTAAGGCGATAGAGGATGCGGACGTGGTGCTAGGCTCAAGACAAGTTGAAGGCGGAACTGAAGTAGGCAGGCACCCGCTCAGGACCCTGATAACCAAGATGGCGAACCTCTACATCCGCATCGTACTAGGCCTCAACGTCAGAGACTGTAACTCCGGGTACAGGTGCTTCCGAAGGAAGGTTCTCGAAGACATAAACCCCGACAAGATAGAGTCGCACGGCCCCGGCATAGTCCAGGAGGTTCTCTTCAAAGCCCACATACGCGGCTTTCGCATAAAGGAGATACCCATAATATTCGAGGAACGCAAGCTGGGGTCCTCTAAAGTCAACCACAGGGTCTTGATTAACGGCTACTTCCTCGTATTGAAACTGAAGTTGATGAAACTATTAGGGAAGCTATGAAGCAGCCTTCCAAACCACCACCTTAATCTTAATGGTCTTCGGTAGGTAAACCTGGTTTCCGCTCAACAATTGAATGTCCGTCATCTGCTCGTTGAACGACGCCGTCTTGGTGCTGCTTACCACGCTCACCGGGTTAGAGGAAAAGTTTCCGACAATACACGTGGTTATGTTGTTGGGGTTCCCGAAGATTGACGGGTTCATAAGCAACGGATTGTACCCTAAGTTCGTCGTCAGCAGTATAGCATCAACCTCAGTAGTCGGGTTCGTGCTGTTGAAGCCTATCTTCGTCCTTGAAGTGAGGTTGAACTCGCCATAGTTCGTCCAGTTGAACATGCTGGTGCTGAGGTTGCAATTCACGCCGGTCTCAATACCGTTCAACCTCAGCTTGAAACCATACGGATCCTCCAAACACCTAACCCAGACGTTATAAGTCCCCTGGTTAGTCTCGAATTCAACATCACCTGCTCCATTAACCAAACTAACCTCTCTCCCGCTGCAGGAGCCTGCCGCCGGACTGCAGCTTCCGTTCAACCCGAAGTAATCCTCAGCCTCAATCCACCTGTTGCTGTCCGACACGAAGTTCGTCACAGTGAAAGTGTAGCCGTTGACGCAGGCTATGTCAAAGTTCACGGTGTCCAGCTTGATGCCTTGGAAGCACTCCGAGTTACTTCCGTTCAGGCAGCTTAATTCTGCGTAGTAGTGGTACTTGCTCGACGAAAGAATCTTCTTCCTGCTATTCTCGTAGTTGGTCGAGGCGTCGTACACAAAGTAGATGAACTTGTTGGGGTCTAGGATGTGGCTTAACGTCGACATGGAGTTCTCCCTCTTCGCGTTCTTCGCGAGCCCGTAGACCTGTACGCTGCCTGGAGTCCACTCAAGCGGCGTTCCAGAAGTCATGACCAGCGTCTTGGTGATGGTCTTCGAAAGCCAGTCCATCTCGTACTCCTCCTCCCGCACGTTTATCTCGCTGAGAGCGTTGTCCCAGATGAAGACCATGCTCGTTATCATTATCAGGAATATCAGCGACGAGAAAATCAAATCCCACGTGAAAACCTGTCCTTTCCGGTTCATTTTATTCTTTTAAGGGTACGTCAGGCACATCTTCTTGTACCTGTCGAGCTCTATCTCCTTGTATCCCCTGTTAAGCCATACGAACCTGGTGCCCATGGGGATTGAAGGGTCTATGCACAACCTATTCCCCTCTGAGTTGAAGAGTAATATGCCGCCGTCGTAGTCTCCGGCGTCGGGATTCCAGTTGCCCTGCGGAATTCTGGAGAGGTCAAGCTCTCCCTCGTCATAGGACGCGAAGAGGCTCATGTTGCCTATCGTGTCGTTGAAAGTGACCTTGACCGTGCTTGTGGCGTTGTGGTTGAAGACAAGATAAATCCTGTTTTGGCTGTCCTTGTAGAGGTACATCAAGCTCCGGCGTCCTGTAACGTTGTCTCCTATGCTCTTAAAGTCGCCGACCACGTCGCTTCCGGTGAACGGGTAGACCTCAGACCTCAGATTATCCTGCTCAAGACCGTACTCCGGCCTGATGTAGATGGAGTTCATGTAATTGACAATCATGATGTTCAGCGTGTCGTTGACCTTGATGCACGTCTCGCTCTCCGTATTGTTGCAGACGTTGTTGCATTCTTTCATAAGGCACGTTACCTTGCTCGTGGAAATAGGCGAGCTGAAATAGAGTATGTTGCTTCTGGCGAACCCTTCGCCGTGCACGAACACGGTCGGCTCGCTCCTGTAGAACACGATGTCGTAGCCTAACGTCGAAAACATCCTGGGGTAGAGGGTCACCTTCATCGAGTAACCGTCGCCTATGGTGTTGACACTGTTTATGTTGTCTGCGAGAGAGTTGACGATCCTCTGGCCGGTAACGTAAATCTTCAGGTCCGTAGTCCTCGAGTACCTCTGGAAGATGACATACCCTATCAGTATGAAAACTAGCAGTATCACCCCCAGAGTCACGACCATTTCAACGCTCGCCTGCCCCTTCTTTCTCCCCGACACTTTCATTACTAATATATGGTTATGTTTATCGTGTTGTCCGGCTGCGACTCGACGTTCAACACGTAGTACCCTTCGCGCCTTAGGGAGGACAGGTTTCCGTAGACCTTGCCCCTCGTCACCTCATAGATGTCCGTATAATATTCGCCCAAGGCCACTCTGACGTTTATGCTGTTGTTGTTGTCGAGTGAAATTCTCTCGACGTTCGGCGGTATGTACACGCTTATCTGGGTCTTGGAGGGGTGTCCGTGCACGTATATGAAGTCTGCAGCCTCCTTCATCTTGTTCACGGCCCTGAAGGCCGAGTCCACTCCAATCGGGGAGCTGGAGGTTGCTATGAGGGGCTTGGTGACGTAGAGTATTGCGGCGAATACGGCCAGGGATATGGCTAGCATGACCATGTATTCCAGTGAAGCCTGGGCTCTTGTTTTCATTTTGCTGGGGTGATACCGCTATCTAATGATATTTAAATAATAATATTGATTAGTTATAAACCTATTCTAGAAAAAATTGGAGGAAAAGACAAGATGGAATACGAGACCATTTCAAGCGAGTATGTGGACTACGGAAACAACAAGTTTATTGAAGTTTCCAGAAAGCGTGTTTTGCCTGACGGTGCTGAGTTCCTTAACCTCTCCAAGGGGTATTACGCTCCAAACGGCGAGAAGAGGTACCAGAAGGCGTTTGGCTTCCCGATTGAGGAGCCGATTATAAAGAGCCTTATTGAAAAACTTCAGAATATCATTTCCCCGTAGGGGCTTGCTGTTCGGCGAGTTTTTCAATATTCTTAATTTTTTTGTCTGCTATTCTTTTTCTTAGTTGGTATATTACCCTCGACACTTTTTCCGTTTTGTCTTCTGAGCTGTCCAGCCTGCTTTTCTGGCTGTTGTCCACTATCTTGTTCTGAGGTTCCGGGATGGCGCGCTTGTCTGCGTCGGCGCTCACGTCCCCCTCCACTTTCTTGTCTATGTTGGGTCCTGGCTTGACTACTGCCTCGCCCACTATGTTGTAGTTGAGCCTGATTATTTCGTGTTCGTTTAGTATGCACGCTATCTTCATGAGTGTTTCGCTGTCTGTCTGCAGTGCCTTCACTACGTCCTCTACTTTAACCTCGTTTTTTCTCTTGACTATCTCCACGAATTTCTCTATAAGCTTGTTGTCGTATTCCATCCTGGTTTTAATGATATAGCCGGTATAGAAAATAAATCACAATCCCCTCTGCCGTTTTTTTAAATAAACACTCAAACCTACTTTTTCTCACACATTTTTAAACTGTTTTTACCAATACTAAAAGCACAAAAAATCTTTCTTTCAACAAGAGGTGATGTATAAAAATGGCTAACGGACAAGGACAGCAAATATTTATCCTTCCAGAAGGCGCTTTGCGGACCACAGGCCGCAACGCCCAGCGCAGCAACATAATGGCTGCGAAAGCGGTCGCTGAAATAGTCAGGACGACCCTAGGCCCAAGGGGCATGGACAAGATGCTCGTCGACGACATGGGCGACATAACCATAACCAACGACGGAGCAACAATAGTCGAGGACATGAACGTCGAGCACCCGGCAGCCAAGATGGTGGTAGAAGTCGCGAAGACCCAAGACAAGGAAGTCGGCGACGGAACAACCACTGCCGTAGTGTTGACAGGCGAACTGCTATCCAACGCAGAGAAGCTCCTGGACCAGGGCATACACAGCACGATAATCGCCCGCGGATACAGGATGGCTGCAGAGAAAGCCCAGAAGATTCTCGATGAAATCGGAACTGAAGTCAAGATAGACGACATCCCGACGCTCAAGAAGATTGCGATGACCGCGATGACCGGAAAGAGCGCCGAAGGATCGAAAGAACACCTCGGAGACATCTGCGTCAAGGCGATAGCGCAGATTGCAGAGAGGGACGGCAGCAAAATCAAGGTCGACTTGGACAACGTTCAGGTCGAGAAGAAGCAGGGCGTAAGCATCGAAGACTCCGAGCTGGTTCAAGGCGTTGTCTTGGACAAGGAGATAGTGCACTCAGGCATGCCCAAGAAGATAGAGAACGCAAAGATCGCGTTAGTAAACTCGGCGCTTGAGATACACAAGACCGAGACGGACGCTGAAATAAATATAACGTCCCCGGAGCAGCTTCAGGCATTCGTCTCACAGGAGGAGAAGATGCTCAAGGACATGGTAGACTACGTGGTCAGCAGCGGCGCAAACGTCCTGTTATGCCAGAAGGGCATTGAAGACATACCGCAGCACTACCTCTCCAAGGCAGGGGTAATGGCTGCGAGAAGAGTCAAGGAGTCCGACATGGAGAAACTCGCCAAGGCGACCGGCGCAAGAATAGTAAACAACGTGAAAGAGCTTTCCAAGGAAGACCTCGGCTACGCAAAGCTGGTCGAAGAGCGGAAAATTTCAGGCGACGAGATGATATTCGTCAACGGATGCAAGAACCCGAAGGCAGTAAGCATACTAGTCAGGGGCGGGACAGAGCACGTCGTCGACGAGGCAGAGCGCTCAGTCAAGGACGCACTAGGTGTGGTCGCAGCAAGCATTGAAATCGGGAAGGTCGTCGCAGGCGGCGGCTCAATCGAAATCGAGCTGGCAAAGAGGATTCGCGAGTACGCCGAGTCAATAGGCGGTAGAGAACAGCTCGCCATCAACGCGTTCGCAGACACGCTCGAAATAATCCCGAGGACTCTCGCGGAGAGCGCAGGCATGGACTCAATCGACACCCTAGTGGGCCTAAGAGCCAAGCACGAAGCTAAAGACGGCATCAAGTACGGAGTAAACGTGCTTGAAGGCAAGATAGGCGACATGTGGGCTAAGAGCGTCATCGAGCCGCTGAAGGTGAAGACTCAGGCAATCAAGAGCGCATCCGAAGCAGCCGAGATGATTCTACGCATTGACGACGTCATCGCGTCAAGCAAGAAGTCCGGCGGCGGTATGCCACCCGGCGGTATGCCACCTGGCGGCATGGGAGACTACTAAACTCCCCCTTATTTTTTTTTGTATTATCATCTTTAATCGGAGGTGGTCTGGAATGGAAGACGAGAACCCTTTCAGGAGGCGCAGGAGGCCTTTCTTTGACGACGATTTCTTCGGCGGCGGCTTTGGCTCGGACTTCGTCGAGCGCATGGAGGATCACATAGCCAGGATGTTCGAGGACATGAGCAGTTCGCACGAGCATCCGGGCAAGAAGTTCGTCTACGGATTCCAGATGCACT
>JAPKXP010000111.1 GCA_026394745.1 Candidatus Altarchaeota archaeon | reverse complement strand
AAACCAAGTTTTGAGGTCGGGCTAGCGTCCGTGAACCCGTCGAACCCCAGGAAGGTCACCGAACACGGGACAGTAATCAGGGTGCTCGACGAGGGAGTGGATTGCAAGGACGCAGTACTCTTCCCTGAAAGGATAGGCGGGAGAGTCCACATGCTAGTGCGCCTTAAGCCGGGGATACAAGTCGTTAGCTTCGACAGCATGGATGATGTAGTCTCCCTAGCAGGAGACCCGCAGAGGAGGGAGGATTACTGGAACCGCATGAGAGCAGACTACCAGAGAAATCCGTCCAAATACAATCACATTCACCCCAACACGCCAGAGATGACTTTAATGGAGGCCAGATGGAAGCCACTATTCCAGGAGCGCATAAAGGCGCTCATTGAAATGAATCCGGATAGGGACTACCTTAGAGGAATAAAGGACGAAGGCTACTTTTGGTACGGGAACGGGCCGGCACCAATAAAGACAGAACACGGTTGGCTTACTTTCCCGCACCGCGGACAGGTCATCGCCGAACTCAACGAGGAGGGCGAGAGTAGGAGGAAGATGGAAGGCGAGCGAATTGACACCCTCAAGTTCTACTGCGTCTTCGCTGCGCTACACGACCTGGAGGACCCGAAGAGGATTTTGGCTGTGTCGCCTACTCCCTTGACTCTGCCTGACCCAGAGAACCCTCGCCTGCTTAAGACATTCAAGTTCAAGGACTCCGTGCCTTTCGTGAACATAACCGCCGGAGCAGTCCGTGAGCAGAAGCGCGGGGAACCGCACATACTCCTGATGGTGGGCGTGAACGACGTTTACACAATACCCCAGTGGTTCAAGGAGAAGGAGCTCCTCGACTGGATGCTGGAGTACGGCAGGGTCAGATAGAGTCCTGTCTGGACTATCCGCACTTGCTCTTGCACTCTGGAGTCTTCTGTCCTTCAGGAAGCATGTCGCATGCGCTGCATAGGGTTGACAATATGTCCTCGCCGGAAGTGTCACCGGAGTCTTGGAATCCTCCAGCGCCTGCGCCAGCTTGCCCGGCCTGCTGCTGCATCTGCTTGATCAGTTCGCCCATGTCCTGGAACGGTACGTTGGACGGAGGCGTAAATACGCTGTCTGATATAGTGGCGGGACTGCATTCGACGTTTGCAGCCATTTCAGCCACCTGAGACAAGTCCGTGTATCCGCTGCCTGATGATTGTTGTTGTGACGACAAATCCTTCATGTCGGAAATCTTGAACTTGATTCCTTGGGATTCACCCTCGGACCATGAGTACATCCAGACTCCGTCGCTTACACTGTGAGATACGTGCCCGCCGACTGAAGCAGTGGACTTGAATTTCTCCCCTTTGACTATCGTCTCGCTTTGGATGCCTTGGTACTTGTACACGCACCGGTAGGATTGCCCTGATGCGATTGCAGCGGCCATGTCTGCGAGAGCGCCGCCGATACCACCACCGCCGGACGAAGACGTTAAGGTCGTCGCAGTCGAGTCCCCGCCTGTCGTGGAGTCCTGCCCGTCGGGGCCTGGGCAGATGCACCCGCTAGCCATCAAAACCATTAGAACCGTTAGTACCGATAATCTTTCCATAGTAAGAAATGATACGGCAGGAATATAAATCGTGGGATTTATTGGATGACGCCCAATAGTATTTCATGCGCGCTTTGGCGTTCCTGATAATAGCGGTGATATTTTGCGGGTGCATCGGGTCTAATGCAGGAACCACCGCGAAAACTGATGTAACGACCACTACGCAGGCCACTCTGAAGGACTACGAGAAAACCATTAAGGATTTTGGGGAGTGGCTTGGCAGATGCGACACTATACAGGATGAGGGAGTAAGAGACTGGTGCTTAGACGAGTTCCACGGCGCCTTCAGTAACCTGACTTTATGCAATCAGACTATGGCACAGGGGGACGGGGAATCCTGCTCCAAAGAACTTAAGAAGCTGAAGGATATGTATGTGACAGTCAGGAGTAATTTAGGGAATGACTCCTTGAAAGAGTCTAATAGCGCACCAATGCCGGGCGGTAAGATGGAGTATACTTGAAGCGGAGTTAGACAAAAGAATTCTTTATATGTCTTATCCTAATATCTTATATGGCCGAGCGCGACAGTTACCTGGGCGAGGAGACCTTGAAGGTTACTGCGCTTTACGAGCAAATCTACGACATAGCTTCCAAAAGCAAGAAGCCCCTGCCAGTCGACAAGCTAAAGGAGTCGCTTAACATCGACGAGTACACTCTCGCAAAGATTATCGACCTCTTCTCCAAAGCCAGAGTCTTTGAGATGAAGGAGGACCGGATAGCCCAGGTCTCACCGCCAAGCGGTCTTGTGCGCTACGAAGGCATGGAAAGCACGAGGATGCTTGAGGAGCACACTTTCGCGTGGAAGAGCCTGACGTTCCAGATAAAAATTCTTGACGTTGACAATGAGACGGTACCCATATACTACATTCCTCCGCTGAAGATATCAAACGGCCTGAAGATAATGCTCAAAAGCATATTCTACAACCTAGTGCGCGTGAAGGGAGAGTACATCAACCCGCGCGGCACGGACTATGACCTTCAGACCGACATGTCCAAGCAACTCGCAGTAAACTCGATACAGAAGGACATGGGAGCGAGGCCGGACATAGCAGACAAGCTTGCGGACGCACTGATATTCGAGTTCTCCGAGATAGGCTGCCTTCACGTTTTCCTCGCGGACAACGACGTCGAAGAGGTCGTGTTCAACGGCGAAAACAACCCAGTCTCAGTATACCACCGCAGGTACGGTTGGATGAAGTCGAACGTATACCCGAGCGGCGACGAAGCCCTGTACGAGATAGCCAACAGGATGGTCAGGCACGTGAAGAAGGAGATAAACTACAGCAACCCCATAGTCGAGACGAGGCTGAAGACAGGCGAACGGGTTAACACGCTCTTGAACACAGTATCCCCGCAAGGTACCGTTGTGACGATAAGGAAATTCTCAAAGAATCCGTGGACTATCGTAGGCCTTATCAAGGAGTTTGAAACAACCAACATAGACGTGGCTGCCCTCCTCTGGTTCGCGGTCGAGTACGACCTCAACATACTGGTCGCAGGCGGCTCAGGCTCGGGGAAGACTGCGCTACTCAACGCAATCTGCAACCTGATACCGCCGTCCATACACGTGATAAGCGTGGAAATCGTCAGGGAGATACACATCTCCGGGTCGAGGGCGTGGAACTGGCTTTCACTAATCTCGAGGGACGAGCCGAACGTCGAGAAGATAGACACGACAGACCTCATAAACACGAGCCTGAAGATGAGGCCTGACCGCATAATACTTGGCGAAGCAGTCAGGGCTGAAGAGATAAAGTCGCTTTTCCAGGTGATGCAGGTAGGCCACCCAGTCTACTCGACTATACACGCAACAAGCTCTAGAGAACTCCTGACGAGGATAATGGACCCCGCCTACAACATACCTAGGGCGGAAATCAACTCGCTTGACATGGTAATCGTAATGCACAGGGACATAAGGGAGAAGACCAGGAAAATATCTGAAGTTTCAGAGGTAATCTACGGGCCGCACCTGGCTGAAAGCGACATGATATCCAAGATATACATGTACTCGCCGAAGACGAAGTCGTACAACGAACTCTCTAAGCCGCGGAAGATTTTCGAGAAAGTTTCCGTAAAGACCGGCAAGAGCGTCGAGGAGATGCGCGAAGACATAGACGAGAAGAAGAAGGTGCTCCAGTGGGCGCTCGACAACAAAATAACGGAGATGGGTGACTTGGAGGTCATAGTCGAGGAGTATTACACAAACCGGCGCGCGCTACTAGAGCAAATTGAAAAGAACGCGCCACCTCAACAGCCACCTGCAGGACGAGCTTGAGCTAACTTCGGCGGTAACCATAGTAAAATCGGGAGATTTTTATGCAATCAAGCCCATCTCTAAGGGAGGTGTTTTAACATGGACGAGAAAAGAAACACGATAGAATTCCTAGCAGTATTGCTAGCTACAACAGTCCTCATATTCCTGCTTTTACATATGTGGGGCGTAGTGGATGTGACGCAAACCATGGGATTACCGGGGGGCAATCAAGCCGCGGACGTTAACGACCAGCACGGCTGTCTGACTTCATCAGGTTACTTGTGGAACGAGACAGCGGAGAAGTGCATGAAACCGTTGAACGGCGAAGTTCAAGAGGTTCCCGGATTACAGAATCAGAGCAACGCCACCGCATTAGGCGGCGACAGGGATGAGCACGGGTGCATAGCTTCCGCAGGATACACTTGGTGTGGGACAAAGAGGATGTGCCTGCGACTGTGGGAAGAGAACTGCCCGCCGGAAAAGAGGTACGTAGCCAACAGCACGGAAGAATGCCAGACGATAAGGTTCGCTTGCGATGAAGGCGAAGCCTTCTTCGATGATAACGGATGCGGCTGCGAGACGGGCGCAAGCAGGCACTACTGCACTGAAGGCGAAAAGAAGAGCGATAAAATGTGCCCTCAGGCATACCAGCCAGTATGCGGCAGCAACAACAATACCTACGACAACGAATGCAATGCATGCAAGGACCAAGCAGTAGTATACTGGGTTAACGGGGAATGCCAGGTCAGCAGTACGACGGAAACCCAGAGCCAAACGCAATCAACAACGACCACTATGATGCTCATCGGCGGAGAACGCGACGAGCACGGCTGCCTTATACCGGCAGGATACGCCTGGAACGAGACGGCAGGCAATTGCATGAGGCCCTGGAGCGGCGAAGTTCAGGAAGCGCCCATAGCGTGCACGCAAGAAGCGAAAGTCTGCCCCAACGGCAGGACGGTAAGCCGCGACCCTGAGAACAACTGCGAATTCGTGCCCTGCCCCACGCCCGTAACGCTGACCGCCGAAGAAGCCGCGTCTATAGCAGCCGCAAGCGACTGCACCGCCGAAGGAACCCTCACCAACAACACCTACTACAACGAAAACACCAAGACATGGTGGATTGACCTGGAAGCCAACAAGACGGGATGCAGCCCAGCGTGCGTAATCGACGAAGAGTCAAAGACCGCGGAAATAAACTGGAGATGCACAGGACTAATCCCGCCAGAATGACTCAGGAGTTAATTCGTCGATATCCAAAGCGAATCTTTTTTACTACCGAAACAGATAGATACTCATGGATTCCTCCCTGAAGACGGGACTATGCTTCGGCCTCACCTCCGGCACCATCACGACGCTGGGACTTATGGCAGGCCTCGAATCAGGAACAGGCTCCAGACTCGTCGTACTCGGCGGGATAATCACGATAGCCATAGCCGACGCGTTCTCCGACGCCCTGGGCATACACATCTCATAGGAGTCCGAGAACGTCCACACCGACAAGGAAGTCTGGGCTTCAACGCTATCCACATTCTTCGCCAAATTCCTGTTCGCGCTAACCTTCACAATACCAGTACTGCTCCTGGACCTGCCGACCGCAATACTCGCAAGCGTCGCCTGGGGACTACTCGTCCTACTGCTACTAAGCTACACAATAGCCGCACAACAAAAAAAGAAACCCCTTGGCGTGATAACAGAACACCTCGCCATAGCAATAGCAGTAATCCTGACCACACACTACGTAGGAGACTGGGTGGCGGCGACATTCAGCTAAAAAAAATCTGTACGAAGCCCCCGGCGCGGGCCCGACAAAAAGGTATGGGACACCGGAACTAGTGTTAACACCAACTTCTCTCCACTGGAACTTAGATTACTTTTTTAGGTGGTTGTGTTTCCGAGGGTCTGGGTTGAAGGTTCTCCGAGCAGGCCTGCTTTTGACTGCTACTTGTTATTTTGTTACAGTAGGTGGAATCGGCGAGGCGCGATGCCATGTTCCAGTAGCAGTTGTCCTTTTGATTTATGTTTCGTATTTTCTCGCAGATTGTCGGGTCGCTTAATGTACTTGACATACTGCTGTAGCAGGAGTCTTTAGAATTAACATCAGTCATCTTATCACAAGCGGAAACATCCCTCATGTCCCTCGCGTATTGTTCATAACACTGGTCTTTCTGAGCACCTGCATCTGAACACAAACTGGAGTTGCCTGCTATTTCAGCAACGAAAGCATAACAGACCTTACGTTGGTCAGAGCTTACTTTTTTACATAAAGAAACGTTCATGTACTTACCTGCTAGCCCGGTTATGCATATGTCCTCAATTGATGTCGTCTGATAGTATGTTTGGAGTGACGGCATTCCCGAACAAACTGACATCTCTGTCTCGAGGGTTATTTCCTGCGTTATAGTGGGCTGTGTACTACTCGTTATGGTGGGCTGTGTATTACTAGATTGCGTTACTGAAGGGCATAACGCTATGTCCGATACAACATCGCCGTTTGGACACACATACTTAACCCCCTGTTCTGAAGGCAACTGCGTGCAACCAGACAATAACACTAAACCAAGTAAAAGCATTAAATATAATTTATTCATCAAATTACACCAATAAGATATATTTATATAGGTTTAAAAGGGCTTGATATAAAAAAGTATAAAGTCCACAAACCAAAAAATTCGCCCAAAAACACTAAAAACGCATTACATAAGCCACAAAAAATTTGCCTAGCCCCCGGCGGAATCACCAACAGACAACCGGGGAAAAGGGCGAACACGCGTCAGGGCTACGTTTTTTACTCAATGACTTGTACCTTGGAGAGTCATGTCCCTATCAAAAGGCTACGTTGCACCAGAACAAACAAACGCACAACAGGAACAAAAACGACGACCTGATGTTGCACTGTGGTTGGGTTGTGTTATTGTATTAATATGTTTTCTTTTTGATTGATTAGTTCTACTTCAGTCCTCACAGAAATAGTGTGAGACTTAGGCTCTTACTCCCCTCAAGATTGTCGTCTTCACTTCCAAGACCTTCTAAGCTGTAGGCAGTTCATAGTACTAGGGTGAGGATATACAGATTCTGAAAATTGTCTGTTGGGCTTTATTTATTGTTTAGGGAGTTTCCGCTGTAGTTGGCTGTACATTCAACAGCGGTTTGGCCTATTTTTTCATTATGGGCTTTTCTGTAAGCCTTTTGAGGATTATGGGCTCCGACATGGCGTCAATCTACGTGCACTTGAGCGGCAGGGACGTTGATGACGTCATACTGAGAATGCACGGTATCAAACCTCCTGAGCTGATGGAAACCCGGGAGCCGAGAAAATGCCGCAAGTGCAACAAAATCAACACGCCCGATAGCTGGTTCTGCAACCGGTGCGCAACCCCCTTAGTGCCTGAAGCGCTTGGCGCGGTAGAGAAGGAGGAACATGAGGCCCAAAAATTCTTCGTGGAACTGTACAAGAACCCGGAGTTCAAAAGCTGGCTGGAATCCAAATTCAAGGAACCTGAAGTAAAAATCCTGGGCGTGCCCGACAAGAAGCCTGAATAATATGTCTAGGTCATGTATCTGTAGTACACTTTGAAGAATTTCAGGTAAGTGTCTTTGTATCTCTCCAGGAAGAATCTCTCAAGGTTGGCTTTGTAGCCTCGGTCGAAGTCGCCCATGCACTTTAGATAAGAGGTACGCTGGCTCTTGCGTATAATCAGGGGCGGGTAGCCGTTGTGCATCAAGATAATATTCGAGAGGAATCTGCCTACTCTCCCGTTACCGTCTGCGAATGGATGGATTTGCTCGAATCTTGCATGGAAGTGTGCGGAGACTTTTATTGGGTGCGTATCCTCCAGCGCTTCCTCCTGCCATTTAATCAGGTTCGTCAGTTCCTCCTGGGCTTTCTCAGGAGGCGTTAGTTTCACTTGGCTGCCGACGAGGAAGTTGGGGAACTTTTTGTAGCCAATCCTAGAGTCAATGTCCTTCATCAGGAGTTTATGCATCCGTAGTATGTCCTTCTCCGCAACCTTGAATTTGTTTTTTAACACCAGGTCCATGACCTGCCTGGAATTCTTCGTCTCATAGACTTCCCGCAGGTCCTTCCCCTCTGGAGACCTGCCGTCGAATATGACGATAGCAACGTCCTTTAGCGTTAGACTGTTGCCCTCGATGGCGTTTGATTCGTATGTGAAGTTGGCGGTGAACCTGTCGAATACGTCCCTGTATTGTTCCCTGCTGAAGCTCTTCAACATTCTATTATATTCTACTCTCATATCCTCGACTTTAGAAATCTGCTGTTTCGTGAAGATGCTGTCGGCCGCGTACTTGGAGAGCGCATACTCACTATTCACCCGCTTCTCCTCACCCTCCATATACTCCGCATATTCCCTGGTTGCAGCCTCAAGGCTGAGGTTTCCTCCGTCTTTGACTAGCCGCTGCAGTGTCTTAACCGAGCCGTCCGGCAGCCTAATAGACTTGGTAAGGTACTTGTACCTTCTGCCGCGGATAACCTTATCCTTAAAGTACATAGACTACTATTAGACCTACAATTATATAAATACAAAAAAATGTAGGGGTAACACAATGCTGAGCCAAAACAATAATAGGGGGCTTGAATCAGCCCCTAAATCCGATAGTCTGGTTGAGAGCCCCCGGCGAGATTTGAACTCGCGGCCTACTGATGTTTTGGGACCTTTGTAGGGTGCCACGGAAAAAGAATTTTCTTTTCTTTTTCGCGGGCGTTTCCCTCAGAAGGCTCTGCTTTCTGGAGGAAAGGCCCTTACAAGTCAGTCGCTCTAGCCGGTCTGAGCTACGGAGGCTTTTTTTAAGGTATTTTATAGGGTTTTATTTGTATAAAAATGTTTACTTCCAGAGCCATATGAGGGCGCTTTTTGTTGTGCCGTTGATGAAGCCTACTTGTAGGCCGTAGACGTCTGCGCTGGTTCTTAGGTCGAGTGTGTTGGATGTGGGTACGCCGTCTGGTGTGCTGACGAATACGGATGCTCCGCTGGTGCAGTTGGTTTTGGTTTGTATTACGTTGTTCAGTACTATCGTGTATCTGCGGTAGGTGTAGTTTGTGGCGATTTTCAGGTCTAGGGTGTCGTATACGCTAGGTTTTACGGCGCACGGCGGGCAGGGTCCGCCGCAGTCTATTTCGTCTTCGCCTTGGTTTTGCATGCAGTCTTGGCAGTTGACGTCGATGTAGTAGCATCCTGCGTTTCCGTCGACGCATTGCTGTCCTTGCTGGCAGTGTTCGACTATTTCTGTTGTGTTTTTGGTTGTGCAGGTTGCGTTATTGGTGTCGGGTTTAACGCATGTGTTGTATTGGTATGTGGTGACTGGGTTTCCGTTTTTGCAGGTGTAGTTGCCTATACGTTGTGTTCCTCCGCAGTCGAGGTCTGTTAGGCATGCTGGGTCTTCGGTGGTGCATGGCCTGCAGGGTCCGCCGCAGTCTACTTTGGTTTCGTTGAAGTTTCTTTTGTGATCTTGACAGTTTTTAGGGTAGCATTCGCCTGACAGGCAGTATTCGCCAGTGTCGCATGATTTGACTATCGTAGGGTTTCCGGTTCTGGCGACGCATTGGGCGTCGGATTTTCCTGGGTGCATGCAGGTGTATTGTATGTATACTCTTTTCACTACGTTGTCCTCGCAGAATGTGGAGTTGGTCTGGTTTTTCAGGCAGTCTGAGGTGGTGTAGCACGCGACCTTGGGTATTGTCGTGGTTACTGGCGTTAGTGTGGTTGCGGTCGTGGATGCTTGTTGGAGTGTTGTCGAGGTGGTGGTGACGGCGGTTGTTGTGGGGCACATGCTCGGGTCTTCCTGGAATGAGCCGTCGAGGCACTGGTACATTATCCTGGTTTGTTGGCTGTTGTTTAGGATTTGTTGTATTAGCGTGACTGCTTGGTCGAGGTTGCCGAGCGCGTAGTATCCGAGGCCTGCGGCGACTGCAAGCACTCCCATGACCAGGATTAGGATTATTACTGCGGGCAGGAAGTTTTTGTGTGGCGGGTTTTTCCCTTCTGGCGCCGGAGGCTTCTTTGGCGATGGCTTTCCGGCGGGTTTTTCTTTCGCGCCAATCTCGTATTGCATGCCGGAGTCTTTGGGTTGTTCAGTCTTCTTCTGGGGTTTTTCTTTTTCAGGTATGCCATATTTCTTGGTTAGGTCTTCAAGCGTCTGCTGCGGTTTTTCGGGTTGATTTTTAATTCCGGCGTATTCCTTGTCTTGTTCTACGAACGGGGTTTTAGGCTCGGAGGGGGGAGCGTTGGTGGCTCGGAGTATTTGACTTTTAGCACGCATGGCCTGGCGTTCTTTTATCTCGTCCAGGCTTGCGACTCGCACGCCGGCTTCCTGCTTTGCAGAGTCTTGCGCTGGGGTGGCGCTTGCGGGTTCAGGCTCAGATTGCTCCTGCTCTTCATCCTTGGCGGGGAGTATGCCGTACTTCCTGCTGAGCTCATCAGCCTTCGAGTAAGCCGGTTTCTTGGGTGTGGAGTCTTCTGATTCTCCCATGTTAATCCATTAAGAATAGTAAGTAAAAAGCACTCTCGCCGCAACGTTTTTGACTCCGCTTTGTTTTTATTGGGTCCCGGGGACATAATTTAACTTATGGACGAGTTCATGAAGGCTGCTTTGGACGAGGCGATGAAGGGGCTTGCAGAGGGGGGAATTCCCATAGGAAGCGTCCTTGTTGTGGAAGGTAAGATTATTGGCAGGGGCCACAACCGCAGGGTCCAGGCGGGGAGCGTCATAAAGCACGCTGAGATGGACTGTCTGGAGAACGCTGGACGGCAGAATGCGAGCTTGTACCAGAAGGCGACTCTCTACTCTACGCTTTCGCCTTGCGACATGTGCAGCGGCGCGGTACTGCTTTACGGCATATCGAAGGTCATTGTGGGGGAGAACTTGAACTTTAAGGGTCCGGAGGATTATTTGAAGAAGAAGGGTGTCGTCGTGCGCGTGCTAAACGACTCGCATTGCATACTCCTCCTGAAGGAGTTCATAGAGAAGAACCCTGAACTCTGGAACGAAGACATCGGAGAGTGAATGCTGGAGTCTACCTTTAGCATATGGTAGGTGGACGACAACTAGTCTTCAAGAATCCCACCCCATTCTACCACAGTAAACCCATTCCGAACCGGAGTCGATACTGAAGGCTCAGTTAGGACGGCGCACTCCGCCCTCGGTTTGAAGTAGAAGTTCCTCCGGATTATCGTGTTGGGCTTCGGCTCGACCGAAAGCTTCATGTGCTCTAAAAGGAAGCTTTCTTCAAGCAACCTTATCTCATAACAGCCTTCAGGAGGAAGCTCACCCATCCAATAGTCCTTGAACTGCTGTATCTCGCGTTCATTCAAGCCCATTCGGACTAGGTTGACGTCAAACCACCTTCCAAGATCAGCGTACTGCACAGACCATCCCTCAGGAGGAATCTCAACATCCCTCAACTGCGCCTCGTAAAACAAGTAATCGTACCTGCCGTCTATCCGTCCTGAAGGCTCGGCCAGGACACTCCAGCCGCCGCCGTACTCAGGCTCGGTTTTGGTGAGGACGCCGTCCACGGAAAGCGACACATTAACCACGGTCTCCTCGGTCGGATAAAGGTAAACCGCAGGCTTTTTAACCATCGGCGGGAAATCCGGACCGCCGTCTGGCATCGGAGTGTAATCATCCTCGAAAACAAGGTAGGCGACGACAAAGCCAGCCGCGAAAGAGACTGCGACCACAAACAAAAGGGAGATTACCGCCAAAACAACCAAGAGCTTTTTTTCCATCAATAGAATATGAAGCCGAGGGTGTATTTAAAGCGCTATCAGATTCTTCGGTAAAAACCAGAGAGTGAGAGATTTTTATAAAAAGCCTCGACGGCTTTTTACTCTCGCCGGGTTTCGTGATACGAATCCGCCACTGGATTCAAACAATTTGGTCCCGCCGAGATTTGAACTCGGGACCCCTCGATTATCAGTCGAGTGCTCTAACCAACCTGAGCCACGGGACCTTTTAAGGTAGTTTAGAATAAGGGTTTTTAGCGTATAAAAGTTTCTTTTCCGCCAGCGCTTTTCTTTTCTACCCAGGAAAAGCAGGCTTTTCCGGGGCCCTAGAAGGCTTCTGCCTTCTGCGGGAAGAAAAGGGCTGTGCGTTAACCAACCTGAGCCACGGGACCTAGCTTGTGTTTTTAGGATAATGATTGTTGAGTTAAATATTTCTTTTGGGTAGGGAGTCCATTACGGAGGTTATTTTTTCTTGGGTTAGTCCGCCGCCGTATCCTACGCGGAAGTTTTTGGCGTATTCCTCGAATCCTTTCATGTTTCCGCCGAAGCTTGAGCCGGGGAGGAACGCGGTCTTGTAGTCTCGGGCTATGCGCTTGACGTATTCCTCGCCGTCTGCTCCCTTCGGGGTCTTCGGGAACATGAGGTAGCTTCCTGCGGGCTTGTTTTTTATTTCGCAGCCCATCTCTCGGAAGTATTTTTGGAGTAGCTCTGATTTTTCGGCGTAGTTTTTGACTAACGGCTTTAGGAACTCGAGTTTGATGTCTTTCTCCAGGACGGCGTTGACTCCCGTCTGGACTCCTCTTGCTGCTCCTGCGGAAAGGTTTCTGAAGTAGTAGAGTATCATGCCTTTCTTGTCGGCCTGCATTATTTCGGGGGCGAGTCTGACGTAGCCTAGTCTTATGTCCGGCTTGATTATCTTGGAGAAGGATGATATGACGGTGACTTTGTTGTTGACGTCGGCGTCCATGTTGGCTGGCGAATAGTATGGCGTCTTCCGTGTGTCGTGTATCAGGTACTTGTATGGTTCGTCGGTTATTATTTGTATGCCGTGTTGGGCGCACCATCCGCCGAATTCTTTTATTGCTTTTTCCGGCATGATTTCGCCTGTCGGGTTTGAGGGGAAGTTTATGTAGGCTGCCTGCGTCTTTTTCGACAGCGCTTTGTCCGCATTCTCTTTGATGAACTTTCCGTCCTCGAAGAACTTCACCGGCACTCCGACGTTTCCGGAATGCTGTATCATGTTGTATATCGTGCCCCAGCATGGCGTCATGACGAGTATCTCGCTGCCTTGCTTGAACGCACTGAACATGAACTGGAGGGCCTGCGACGCGCCTATGGTGACGTAGATTCTCTTGGCGTCTTCTTCAGAAAGATTGGTGTTGAAGCCGGATTCCATGCGGACTATGTTCTTTATCAATGCTTCCTCGCCTGCGACCGGCGGGTAGCTTGTCTTGCCGGAGACGTCGTCGTTGTACGCGGCCTTGGCGTAAACTTCGAGAATGTCCTTGGATATGGGGTCCGGCTCGCCTATGGTGAACATGTTGACCGCGCCAAGGTCCTTCAGAGTCTTAATCCACGAGCGCACCGGGTCTGGGCTTATTTTCGCTATGTTCTCGTTTAGTTCCGGCATTTTTTACGTCACCTTGTTGTAATTAATGGCTTGGATTATTTATTAATTCTCTGAGTTCCAAGTTAATCTACAAGATGACTTTGAATCCGAAGAAGTTTATCGAGGAGCAAGTTGAGGCGATACGAAAGCAGGTCGGCGGTAAGAAGGCGGTCATAGCGCTTTCCGGCGGCGTCGACTCTTCGGTGTGCGCGATACTCACCCACAGGGCGCTAGGAAAGAATCTCGTCTCCATCTTCGTCGACACCGGCTTCATGCGCAAGAACGAGCCTGACGAGATTAACAGAATTTTCAGGGGCAAGTTTCACCTGAACTTTCGGATTGTGGACGCAGGCGAGGAGTTCATCAAGAAGCTGGAGGGCGTCTCAGACCCCGAGGAGAAGCGCAGGATCATAGGCCACAAGTTCATCGAGGTCTTCGAGAGGGAGGCTAAGGAGGAGAATGCCGTAGTGCTCGTTCAAGGCACTATCGCGCCCGACTGGATTGAGACTCAAGGCAAGATTAAAAGCCACCACAACGTCACGCTCCCGGGGGGAATGACTCTTGAACTGGTCGAGCCGCTCCGCGACTTGTACAAGGACGAGGTCCGTGTTGTCGCAAGGGAGCTTGGCCTGCCTGCCGAGATAAGCGAGAGGGAGCCTTTCCCAGGGCCTGCTTTCGCAGTGAGAATCGTCGGCAAGATTACGAGGGAGCGCATCGAGGTCGTGAGGAACGCAGACTACATCGTGCGCGAGGAATTGAAGAAGGCAGGCATAACGTTCTGGCAGGGTTTCGCGGCGCTGCTTGAAGGCAGGGTGACTGGTGTCAAGGGCGACAGCAGGGATTACGGCTACGTCGTGGTCGTGAGGATTGTCGACAGCTTGGACGCGATGACAGCCAACGCGAAGGAGGTTGACTGGAAGATTCTCAGGAGGATTGCGGACAGGATTCCCAGGGAGATTCCGGAGGTCACGCGCGTCCTCTACGACTTGACGAACAAGCCTCCCGCGACGATAGAATTCGAGTGACTGGAGTTTTGGAATGGTTCAAAGGCAGCTGGGGGTCGCCCAGAAAACGAACGGACGTCTTGCGGAATACGAGGTCGTGAGAGTAGATGAACTGAGGATAGGGGACTGCGTTAAGGTTACCTGTAACGGAGATGTCCAGCTGGAAAAGGAAAAGAGGGAGGTGAAGATACCAGGCACGAATCATTTAATGAAACTAAATAAACTTTCCGGAATGCAGGGCGAAGTCACCGGAGTAAGTCCCGAAACCCAAGCAGTCAGAATGCGTTACCTGGTTGAGGACCCGGACCAGCATGAACTCAAGAGGATGCTGGAGGTCTCCATGTTCCCTCATGAGGTAAAGCAGATTGAGCGGGTTAAGGAGAGATAGCTACTTTTTAGCCTTGCCGTACTTGATTTTCTTGTATACTCCGAGGCCGAGGAACAAGGGAGTTCCTATCACGCATATCGGGCATATCGCTCCGCCTATCGCCCCAGCCGCGCCGAAGGCGCCAAGGGAGACTCCAGTCAAAAGCTCCGCCTTTCCGTCGTCCTTCATGATTTCCTTCTTCAAGTCCACCTTATTTTCCGAGGGTTATCTCAATCCCCTTGAATTCTTTGATTGTCTCGTGCACGAGGCACTGCTCGGCAGCGCGGATTATCGCCTTCTCGCGGCCTTTAAAGTCCGCGTTCGGTATTGTTATCTTAGCTTTCATTTTCGCGAACCTGCCGGGATTCTGCAGGCGCTCGTAGTCGAACTCGACTTTCATACCTTCAGTGTTTATCCCGGCGTTCCTGCAGTAGGATTCGGCATAGACTGCGATGCACGCCGCGAACGAGGCTAGGAACATTCCGGCTGGGGACGCAGCCTCATTCCCGGAGGAGTCCATGCGAACCTTCTTCCCGCCGACTGAGACGTCGAAGACTCCGTCCCCCACCCGTTCAACCGACACCGCCATAACAGGATATTTGAAGCTGGAGAATTTAAAGGAATTTTTGGTGGAAAGCCTTGACTAAAA
>JAPKXP010000148.1 GCA_026394745.1 Candidatus Altarchaeota archaeon | reverse complement strand
CAATCTCTATGCCGGAATTCCTTGCCTTGTAGTCCGCTATGAGCTCCTCGACCACAGGCTTAACCTCCTTGGGGTCGAGGCTTCCGCACAGCTGCGCAAGCTCGTTCAAGCTGATTCTCTCCCCGGCGACGAACAATGCCGCCTCAATCAAAGCCTTATCTACCATATTTGGAAAAAAATATGTGAAAAAGGGATTTATTTTAACGGATAGGCCGCCAGAAGGGACATAGCCCCCGCAATCAAAGCCGTCAGCACCGGCAGGCAGCACAAGCCGCCTTTTCCGCCGCCTTCAGGTAATGTAGACGGCGGTTCGATGTCTATGTCGCCGATGTCGTCTGATAACGTCGTGGGGGTCGTGGATGAAGAAGGCAAAGTCGTTTCTGTCGCGGCTTCAGGGCTAAAGTCCTTGTTGACTTCAAACACCCTCAGGTCGCCGTAATAGTACGTTACTATGTCGCGGTCCTCCTGCCAGCCGAACGCGGCCGCAATCTCGTTCGCGCCGTCGCCGTCCAAGTCTGCCACGGCAACGGAGTAGCCGTTCACGTCCTTCTCAGTGAACTTGACGTCCCTGCCTTGTATCTCCACCTTGTAGGCCCAGCTGTCTATCTTGCTTCCCTGGCCTGTGAACACGTGTATGTATCTCGTCGAAGAGACTATGATTTCGTTGTCGCTGCCTCCGTATACGTCGCCTACCGCCAAGCCGTATATCATGGTGTCTACCGGAACCTTCCATTTTAGGGCTCCTGTCGGGCTCAGCGAGTATAAGTATGGTTTGGCCCCGACCAGAACCTCCAGCTTCCCGTCCATGTTCACGTCGTAAGGTAGGACTACGCTGACGAGTTCAGGCGAGCTTCCGCCTTGAGTCTTATAGTTCCATTTCAGCTGCCCTGCGGAATCCAGCACGTCAACGCCGTGGTTGTACGTGCCTATCACCACTTCCTTCTTGCCGTCCGCGTCAAGGTCAACGACGTGGAATATTCTCTCAGCGTTTGTGTTTACGGTGTAGATTCCTCCGTCGATATCGTACTTCCATTTTAGGGTTCCCGTGCTACTCAGGCAGTAAACGGCCGAATATGTTCCCTGCTTGTCGATGGCGAGAACCTCGATGCTTCCGTCGCCGTCTATGTCGTCAGCCCTTACCGCGTAGACTGGTCTTGAGGTAACGTAGGTCCATAGGACCGGCTCCTTGGTCTTTACGCTGTCCTTTAGGACGCACACCTTGCTGCTTTTAGTGCCGAGTATTACGTTCTTTGTCCCGCTTTTGTCGACGTCGGAAGCGTAGACTGTGTATGAGACGCCGCACTGCTCCTTGAAGTTCCAGTCCTCAGTACCCTTTGCGGTCAGAACGAATGCGTACTTTGTCATAGGATTAGTGTTCTTGTTTAGTATCGGGTCGACGCCGTTGGCGACAATCTCTATTTTCTTGTCGTTGGTCAAGTCGCCCACGTACATGCTGAGCACATCGCCGCCCGTGGAGTAAGTCCAGCCGCCGCTCTGCACCGAGCCCCAGTCGTTGTTGCAGTCGTATCCCTTGTATTTGTATGCTGATACAAGACCGCTGACGCGCGTTCCGACCAGCAATTCAATTACGCCGTCGCCGTTGATGTCGGAGGCCGCCATCGGATAAACGAAGTCGCTTGTGAGCGTGTTAAGACAGTTAGTTTTTATAAGTCCTTCAGCTGAAACAATGGGCAGCAGAAGCAAGAGCACCCCAAACACGATTACGCTAGTTGATTTCATGGTAAACTATTGCAGGTTGACATTAAATAGTTAATGCTTTAGTTCGGCTTCCACCACAAAAAGCTTTTCGAAGAACAACTTCTTTTCAGCGGCATAACGGAAGCGGAAATCCTTGGAGAGGGCGTTTTCGACGGCCTTGACGTTGTTTATCGAGGATATTATGAACTGTATCCTGCCGCAGGAATTCAAGTGGGCTTGCGCTTCACCTATGAATCTCAGGATTACTTCCACGCCCTTGTCGCCGCCGTCGAGAGCCATGTCGATGACGTCGTCGTCCGTGGGCAGGTAAGGCGGGTTGAATATGATTAGGTCGAATCTCTCGGGGACGCTTCCGAACAGGTCGCTTGCCCGGAATTCAACGTTCCGTATCCTGTTGAGGCGGGCGTTGGCTGAGGCGACTTCAACCGCCTTAGGGTTGACGTCCACTCCCAGAACCCAAGACGCCGTAGAAGCCGCGGTCAATGCCTGTATGCCTGAGCCTGTGCCCAAGTCGAGGACTTTGTCGCCTTCCCTGACGTCCAGGTTTTCGGCGAGGAGGAAGCTGTCTTCAGCAGGCTGGTAGACGCCGCCTTCCACGTCCAAAAGCAGGTCTTTGAAATAAATACTCATTCTCCGTATTACATAAGTTATGTCCAGCTTATATCTCAACAGAAACCTGGTTTTGGAGTCGACCTGCAAGCTCGGCGAGGCGGAGTACGTCCTCCTTGGAGTGCCTTACGACGGCACCTGCACTTACAGGCCTGGCAGCAGGTTCGCGCCCTTGGAGGTCAGGCGAGAGTTCCTGGAGCTTGAGAAGGAGAATGAGGGGAAGAGCTTCTTCGACCTG
>JAPKXP010000045.1 GCA_026394745.1 Candidatus Altarchaeota archaeon | reverse complement strand
CCGTTCACGCTTTGCGCAGTATTGGCGCAGGTCGTGCCGGACTACAATCCACAGAAGATAGTCAAGAAAGTCAGCGCGATGGGCTATGCGGAATTCAACGAGGCGAAGCTCGTCAGGCGGGTGAAGCTTGCAGGCGAGTGGGTGAAAAAACACGGCCCTGAATACCTCCTTTTCGAGTTCCTTGACGAAGTTAAATCTAGGGAACAGTACGGGATTTTGGACGACAAGCAGCGGCAGTGCCTGAAGACGTTGTCCAAAGAGCTCTCCGGCTCCTGGACCCCGGAAACCTTCCACAAGAGGATTTACGAGACGGCGAGGGGTGCAGGCCTCGAACCGCCGAAGCTTTTCGACGCGATATACCTGACGCTCATCGGGAAGCGGAAGGGGCCTAAGGCAGCGTCGTTCCTGCTGAGCTTGGACGGGGATTTTATAGCAAGACGCTTCAATAGTTTATAATCTCTTAGGTGTAATATATTTTGCGTTAATGTTGGGGTGATTTGATTGTTTGAAGCCACTATACATGATACCAAGTCTTGGAAGAACAGCGTCGATGCGATAGCTGCTTTGATTGACGAAGGAACCTTCCAGATAACTCAGACCGGCCTTAAATTGCGGGCCATGGACCCGTCGCAGATTGCTTTAGTAGACTTCGAGCTTCCTGCCAAGGCTTTCGAGAAATTCAAGTGCGATACTCCGATCAACATAGGCATCGACTTCGCGGAGTTAAACAAGATTACGAAGCGTCTCCGGCCTGAGGACAAGATTGACCTGAAGGTCGAGTCCACCCGCCTGAAGCTGGTTTTTAGGGGGGACGCGAGGAGGGAGTTCAGCCTTGCCATCATAGAGTCCAGTTCAACGCCTCCTAAGGAGCCTAACATTGAATTCACTTCTGAAGTCAAGATTGCACCTTCGCTCATAAAGGAGGCCCTTAAGGACGCGGAGCTTGTGAGCAGCCACGTCGCATTCAGGATGGAAGGTAAGGGGTTCTCGATTAAGTCTGACGGCGACACAGGCAGCGTAGACATATCCTTTCCAGAGGACAAGCTCCTTAGCATAAACGTCAAGAACGAGTCCCGCGCAGTGTTCTCTCTCGACCACTTGAACAACATCCTGCGGGCTGCCGACGTACCAAGTGTGGTCGCAATCAGGCTTAGGACTGACGCGCCTTTGAAGGTTGAGTATGCTGTAGGCGACGGTCGTGTGGTCTACTACCTTGCCCCTAGGATAGAGAGTATCTGAATGCTTTCAAAGAACATTCTTGAACGGCTTAGGGAAGGCTTTAAGCTGATTGCGGTAGTCCTGGTTTTCCATATTCTCCTTGGGATTGTTGCCGTGTTTTTGAACGGCAGCTTCATCTTCGGGGCGACCGCTCCTGAGCGGTACGTGATGCACTACATTACGGGCGACGAAACCCACATAACATTTTCCGGCGCTCCAGTTGACGTCATAAACGATTTCTGTGTCGGCGGCTGCGAGGGGTGTCCCACATACTGTTATGAAAAGTCAACGCTGAAGTTTTACTGTAACGATACGTGCGGAATCTACACTCGAAAAGGCGTGAAAATTGTTTCAGAGCTTCAGTACTTCAGGTACGTCCTCAAGAATTCGCTGCTTATAGAGGACTGCAAGTTCATCTGCTATAATCGCACTATCGGCGACTGCGGTTTTGAGATAAAGCTTGACGAGAACACGTCCATGTCCTATAACATAGACGATGAGATGAAGCAGTCTACTTGACGTTCATCCTGGTTTTTAGTATGAGGAATTCAACTTCAGCGAGGCCGT
>JAPKXP010000119.1 GCA_026394745.1 Candidatus Altarchaeota archaeon | reverse complement strand
TTGTTCATCGACTTGATTATCTTATCCAGGTCTTCAGAAGGGAAGCCTTCCTCGACTACCATCGCGTTAGTCATAGCAATTGCCTTCGCGCCCATGACAGCAAGGTCGTTGAGCGTGCCGTTGACTGCAAGTTTTCCTATGTCTCCTCCGGCAAAGAATATCGGCTTTACGGTGTAGGCGTCTGTGGTCAACACAAGCTTCCTTCCGCCGATTGGAATAACCGCGCCGTCGTCCATTGATTCAATCCCGACGCCTCCCTTGATTTTCTTGAGCTGGATGTTCTTCAGGATAACTTCCTTAATCAGCTTCTCCATCGCCGTTCCTCCGGCGCCGTCCGTGAGAGATATCCTATCTTTCATACCGGTATGCGTTCTGGCACGCCCCCTCTATCGAAACCATGCACGCCCCGGCTGGCGTTTCCGGATTGCATTTCACGTTGAATAGCGGGCAGTCTTTCGGATTAATCAATCCTCTCATGACTTCCCCGCACCTGCAGCCTCTAGTCTCATCAGGCTTTTCCCTCACATTCAAGCTGAACTTCCTTCTCGCGTTGAATCCGTCATATCTTCTCTTCAACTCCAGCCCGGAATTCTTGATTACCGGAAAGCCCCTCCATTTCACGTCGAACACGTCAAACGATTCCTTAATCATCTCCTGCGCCCTCATGTTTCCTTCAGGACGGACTACTCTCGAGTATTCGTTTCGGACTTCGGCATCGCCCTCCCGCACCATTCCAACAAGCATCTCGACTGCCGCGAGGACATCCAAGGACTCGAAACCGGCTACGACCTGCGGTATCTTGTACTCTATTGCCATCTTCTCATACTCCCTAAGCCCGATAACAGCCGAAACGTGCCCTGGGTTGATGAAGCCGTCAATCTTGACTCCGGACTCGAGTAGCAGCCTCATCGCAGGCGGGAACAGCCGGTGGCAGCAAAGGACGCTGAAGTTTTCCGGCGCGCCGGAAAGCTCGCAGGCGGTCGACGGCGCGGTGGTCTCGAACCCGATTGCCATGTGCACCACCCCCTTCTGCGGATTTTGTTCTGCGATTCTTCTAGAATCCGAAACCGAGTAAACCACCCTCACGTCCGCGCCTGAAGTCTTCACCTCCTCAAGCGATTTCACGCTGCCCCTGACCCGCAGTATGTCCCCGAAGCAGCAGACGACGCAGTCTTTCTTTGCAAGTTCGACCGCCTCGTCAATCTCCCTCTGGGTCGTCACGCAGACAGGGCACCCTGGCCCTGAGAGTAGTTCGACGTTCTCAGGCAGCATGGCTCTTATGCCGTTCCTTGCGACGGTCATCGTGTGCGTGCCGCAGAGCTCCATGAACCGTACTCTCCCAAGGCCTTGGCTCTCAGCCTTAATCTTTTTTACTATGGCTTTTGCGATTTTCCCGTCGTTGAAGTTCATTTGATGCTCCGGAGTATCTTGAGCGTCTCCTCCGCATCCTTTCTATTCAATTTCTCTATCGCGTAGCCGGTGTGCACGATAACGTACTCGCCCTTCCTTGCGTTGACGAGGTCGACTCTAACCTCCCTCTGCACTCCGTCAAAGTCTACGATGGCTTTCACTCCATCCACCTTCAAAACCTTACCGGGTATTGCAAGACACATCTTAACTCTTGGCTGCGCAGGCAGCCTGCCCCAGCGATATTCCGCCGTCTCCGCACGGTACTTTACTGTGCTTTATGAACTTGAGGTTACTTTTTTCGACTTCGCCTTTAATATAGCTTGTTATGTAGTCGTTGCATGCTACCCCGCCGGACAGTCCGATGTAGTCTACTCTATTTTTCCTTGCTTCAGATACTGCGATTCCGCATATTCCGTCTGCGACCGCCTTTTGGACTGAGGCTGCGATGTCCTCGCGCCTCTTTCCATCCTCCATCAGCTCAAGGGCCTTCAGAATAATCTCTGTGGTGTCTAAGACGTTATCCTTTACTTTCACAGGCAAGTCAAACCTGGCTTTACCTCCTTTCGCAAGGGACTCGAGCTTCATCGCAGGTTCTCCCTCATAGGTGCGTTCATGGCAGACTCCAAGCAGGCTTGCCGTCGCGTCAAGGACTCTCCCGCAGCTTGAAGTATAGTGTACGTTGAAGCCGCCTTCAAGCTGCTTCAAGACGACTTGGATTTCCTTCCTGCCGTGTCGGAATCCGTTGGAGTAGCGTCTTTCCAGAATCCCCTCGACCTCCTTCCCATCAAGCCCGTCAAAAAGTATTCCAGCAAGCATCCTCGCGGGATATTCGACGCACAAGTCTCCGCCAGGCATCCTCTGCTCCTTAAGGCTTCCCGCCCGTTCGAATCCGCTATAGCCTCCAAGCAAAACTTCGCCGCCCCACGCTTTCCCGTCAACGCCGTAGCCGACGCCGTCCAAACTCAGGCAAATAATCTTTCCGTCGATTTTGTTTTCGGCCGTCAAAGACGCCATGTGCGCGTGATGGTGTTGGACTCTGACGAGCTTCGCGCCGAATTTTCCGGCAAGCCGTTCAGCAAGCAGTGTCGTGTTGAATCTAGGGTGCAGGTCGCATGCTACGACGTCCGGTTTTTTCACCGAAGTTATGTCCATTAAATGCTTCGTCGCACCTTCCAAAAACTTCATCGTGTCGAACTTCGTGGTGTCTCCTACGTGCTGGCTCATAAACGCTTTATCACCCCTTATTATGCACGTCGTGTTGTTGAGTTCGCCTCCGAGCGCGAGGACGATTTTCCGCGACTTGAAGCCGAGCTCAATCTCCTGCGGCACGAACCCGCGCGAACGCCTTATGAAAACAGGCGTCTTCGCGTTCATCCTGACTACCGAGTCGTCGCACCTGTTCACTATGTCCAGGTTGTGGAGCAGCAGGTAGTCGGCTATCCCAGAAAGCTTCTCCACTGCCTCATGGCCGCCTATAATCATCGGCTCGCCGGGAATGTTGGCTGAAGTCATCACCATAGTGCCTCCTTCAAATCCATCGAAGAGCAGGTGTTGTGCCGGAGTGTACGGTAGCATAACGCCGATGTTGTGCAGCCCCGGAGCGACCAGCTCGGAAAGATTAAAATCGCCTTTCTTGTCCAGCACCACGATAGGCCTCTCGCGTGAAGTCAAAAGTTTTCCCTCAAAAGAAGAGACCTTAGCGTACCTCTTTATTGAATTCAAGTTTCTGCTCATTACCGCGAAAGGATGTGCGGGGCGTCCAAGACGATGGCGTAAACTACCTACCGAGCCGTCGTCCGAGGCGTCGCAGGCAAGGTGCGTTCCTCCAATTCCTTTTACCGCCACAATCCTTCCCTTGGCGATTAGCCTGCCTGCCGCTTCAATAGGGCTTTCGCACTTGACTCTCCTTCCTTTAGCGTCAACCAAAAAATATTTCGGCCCGCACTTTGGGCAGCATATGCTGCGGTAGTTGAACCTCCTGTCCTCAGTCGTCTCGTACTCTCTCCTGCAGTCAGCGCACATCATGAACATGCCGAAGCTGTTAGTATGCCGGTCGTAAGGGAGCTTCATTATTGAGGTGAACCTTGGGCCGCACTCTATGCAGCTGGTGAACTCGTAGCTGAATCTCCTCGCTTTCTTGTCGCGCATCTCCTTAAGGCACTTTTCGCATATTGCGGCGTCGGCGGGGATGTTTCCGCTTGAGCCTCCGCCTCCGCTGTCTATGATTTCGAATCTCTTGTATCCCCGTTCTCGCACTCTGCTCTCCTTAATGTCGTCTATCCTGGCGAGCGGGGGGTGTCTATGCCTCAAGTCGCTCACGAATCCTTCAATGTCTCCAGCCGCACCCTCGAGAATAATCTCTACTCCAGCATCACTTAGATTCTTCACGTAACCTTTCAGCTTGCGCTTGACAGCCTGCCTGAAGCAGAAAGGCCGGAATCCGACGCCCTGCACCACACCCGAAACAAGCAATCTTGCGCTCGACACGTTTCTTTTATTCGCCCACAGTCTTTAATTAATACAATCAACCGTTAAACGTCATTAAACGTAAAATGCATCTTATAGTCAAGAAGACCGGTTCCTTGGAGGGGACGGTTAAGGCGCCTGCGAGCAAGAGCTACACCATCCGTGCTGTGCTCAGCGCGCTCCTTGCCGAAGGCACCAGCACGATAAAAGACCCGTTATTCTCGCTAGACACTAAGGCAGCTATGAACGTCTGCACGAAGCTTGGCGGCGTAATAAAGAACAGGGAATTCGAGGAGATTACGGTCGACGGCACCGCAGGAAGGATAAAGAATCCAGGATGCACGCTCGACACCCTCAACTCAGGCACCACAATACGCATCGCGACTGCCATAGCAAGCCTCTCTAAAGAACAGATTACGTTAACAGGCGACGATAGCATACGGAGGAGGCCGATACAACCGCTCGCAGACGCCCTCTCCCAGATTGGCGTTAAGGTCAAGACTACGAACGGAAACCCGCCTGTGGAAGTAAAAGGCCCGCTCCAGGGCGGAGTCTGCAACATCCGCGGCGACATAAGCTCCCAGTTCATATCCGGACTTTTGATGGCGTCGCCTTACGCCCTAAAGGACACGACGGTCAACATAACAACCGAACTCAAGTCGAAGCCTTACGTCGACCTAACACTAAACATGCTGAAGCTGTTTAAAGTCAGGGTGGAGAACAGGAAATACTCGAGCTTCTTCGTACCCCCGCAGCAGGTGTACGAGGCAGCAGAGTACACGGTCGAAGGCGACTACTCCTCAGCGGCGTTCGTGCTTGCCGCGGCGGCGCTCACTGAATCCAAGGTTACGGTCGAAAACCTGTTCAAGGATTCCCTGCAGGCAGACAAAAAGATCGTCGAGATAATAAAGGAAATGGGCGCGAAGGTGTCCGCCCAAAGGGACCACGTCACAGTCCGCGGCAGCGGATACCTCACCGGCGTTAGAGTAGACTTGTCCGACAGCCCGGACCTCGTTCCAATCGTATCTGTACTCGGCGCGTGCGCCGAAGGAGAGACCGTTATATACAACACTGAACACGCGCGACTGAAGGAGTGCGACAGAATCAAGGCAATGTACACTGAACTATCCAAGCTGAAAGTCAACGTGACCGAAAGGCCGGACGGCCTCGTAATTCAAGGAGGCGCGCTACACGGCGCTACCATAGACAGCTGGAACGATCATCGGATAGTGATGTCGCTGGCCATAGCGGGCCTTAAGGCCGAAGGAGAGACTAAAATCATGGACGGCGAAGTCGCCGCAGTAACCTTCCCGAATTTCGTTCACGCGATGCAGGGCATCGGCGCCGGAATAGACTCTAGATAATCCTGTTTTTCTCGTCGACTATTATTATTTTTGGCTTGTGTTTCCCAACTTCGTCTTCAGTCAGGAAAGCGAAACTCATGACAATCAGCTTGTCTCCCTTCTTTGCGAGCTTCGCCGCCGCGCCGTT
>JAPKXP010000190.1 GCA_026394745.1 Candidatus Altarchaeota archaeon | reverse complement strand
CCGCAGGATTTGACGCTGCTGTCATAAGACCTGCCGCAGCCCTGGCAGGCGAACTTCCACTCCACCTTCTCCTTGATTCCCTCGTGGAATGTCGACTTGAATCCGACGCCGATGTGGGAGGCCACGTTCTGCACCGCATAGTCGTCTGAAATCACCGGCAGCTTGTGTTCGAGGGCAAGCGCTAGAACGTCCAAGTCCGCCTCGCTCAGCGCCTTAAGGTCCCCGCTTCTTCCGGCAGCGTCCTCCACCATCCTCCTATACTCCCTGCCCGGCTCTTTTATACTTATTTTGCCTATTCTAATTCCATAGTCTACAGAGTCCCTGGTTCTAGGGTCTGATAGCTCCGAAAGAACGCTGCTCGAAGTCAAATAGCCGCTGTCGTTGAAGTCGAGGTTGGAGCGTATTATCCCCGACGAATCAAGCACGAACATAATGTCCATTATATTAATTTATATGTATAAAGACATCAAATATTTAGGATAAACGGAGTAAACACGATAAAATGCACATAGGCGTGATTCCTGACGGAAACCGCAGGTACATGATAAAGAAGGGTATCAAAAACCTGTTGAACTCCTACGACATGGGGATAACCCGTTTCTTCGACTTCCTGGAATGGTGCAGGAAGCTTGGGGTGAACGAGGTGACCATATACGCGTTGTCGATAGAGAACATCAAGAACCGGAGCAAGGATGAGATACACACCCTCCTCAAGACGTTCAACCAGCACGCGCTTTCGGCGCTGAAAGACAAGAGGATACACAAGAACAAGATTCGGATTCAGGTGTGCGGTGACATGGACTACCTGCTTAACAACGGCGTCGACAGGACCCTCTCCCAGAAGGTTGTGGACAACCTAAGGAAGCTGGAGGAGTCCACTAAAGACTACGGCAACATGAAGCTGAACCTTGCGATAGCCTACGGCGGAAGGCAGGAGATATTGCACTCCGTCAAGGAGCTAGTCAAGAGCAAGCTCAAGATAACGGAAGACAACCTGAGGAAGCACCTTTGGGTTAAGGATTACCCCGACCTAGTCATACGCACGTCCGAGGAGCGCTTAAGCAACTTCCTGACGTGGCAGTCCGCGTACAGCGAAATATACTTCGTCAACAAGCTATGGCAGGAGCTCGAGGAGAGAGACCTCGTGAACATCATAGACGACTACAACGCAAGGGAGCGCAGGTTCGGCGGGTGAGAAATTGGCTTCTAAAAGAAAAACCAAAAAAACCAGTAGGGAGTCCACCACACCAACTGAGGAGGAGTTCACCATAAAGCTCCCCACTCACTTGACTGAAAAGCTCGGCTGCCTGCAGGACCCTCTGATTATAGCTTCGCTCGTTTCGCTGCTTCTTGTCGTGCTCAGGCCTGCCATAAGCAGCGAATCGCTGCTCAACGTAATACCCTACGTCCTATTCATCCTATTCGCCGCTTCATCCTACATTGCGAAGACTTACTTCGACGACGAGAAGGACTACCTGCTGTTGGGCGTCCCGGTGCTTGCGCTATTAACTGCCTTATTCTCATGGTACGTAAATCTGTACCCCGGTACGATACTCAACAGGGACTACCAGTACTTCGCGATAATAGCAGGACTATTCCTCATGGCCTACACGCTCATGGTACGGCGCGTAGTCAGCGCTGAGAGTGCCATCGTCGGAGCCATAATAATCTCGGCCTTACTACTACACCTGGTGCCTGCCCTCGAACCGCTCCTCGGCAACCTGGACTCATACTGGCAGTACAAGTTCATGCAGGGCGTTTACGCAGGCAACATACCAGACCGCGACGACCTCGTCTACCCGATGGTCGGAGGCCTAAACCACTTCAACGACACAGCATACATCGCCACGAAAGACCCTGCGTTCACAAACCCTAAAACCGGCATCGCAAGTGGTGTGGGGGTCGGCGCATCATCCTTCATGAGCCCCGTCCTATACGGTTCCATGGCTCTCATACTTAAGCCGTTCGGCTTCAGCCTCTACGACCTTGCGATACTAATCCCGGGCATAATAGGCGGACTATGCTCGCTTCTCATGTACCTGTTGGTCAAGGAGCTTTTCGCCGACATGAGCCCCTACAACAAGGTCGCTGCAGCCCTCGCCGCGTTCATGTTGTTCCTAAGCCCAGGATTCGCGATAAACGGCACGGCATCAAACTGCGAGGACGACGTGCTCGGCATGTTCTTCACGCTCGGAGGCCTCTACCTGTTCTTCACGGCAGTCAACAGGAAAAGCTACAAATACGCCTTCATGGCAGGCGTCGCTTTCATGATGCTCCGGGCCTCTTGGGGCGGATACAACCTGGCGTACCTTACAGCCGGCGCATTCTGCTCAGTATACGCCCTCGTTTCCCTGTTCAGGAACGAGAACTGCATGCGACTAGTGCCATACTTCATCATACTGATTTTCATCAGCGAGGGCGGTTCATCCCTGTTCCTCCACAGCCGAGGCGCAGCTCCAACGCTTTCCATACCAACGGGCGTCACCACGCTAATCCCGATACTTGGCGCAGTCGGCGGCGGCATCATATTCGAATTCATACGGAGATTCAGGAAGGGCGGTCTGTCGCAAGTCAAGGCCTCTGCCGACGACCGCATAATCAGATTCATGGAAAACAACATCGTGATAATCCTCATAGTAGTAATAATACTGGGTGCTTCGGCGTTCTACATGGCCGGCGGAATCAAGCTCCTGGACGGCCTCTACCACACGGTAATGTGGGCCAAGGAAAGGAGCATAGTGCACGCCACAGTCGCGGAACAGAACGCGATGGCATCCGACTTCGGCGACTTCATAGTCAACGGCTACGACAAGTACGGCATAGCCTTGTTCTACGGGCTGCTGATGATTCCAATAATGCTCTACCTGGTGTTCACCAGAAACAGCATGGGCGCCCTATTCGTGCTGGTCTGGAGCCTACCTATGATGTGGGGTTCAGCCAACAAGTCGGCCTGGATATTCGCAGCAGCTCCAGCCATAACCGCGCTAGGCTCTACAATCGGCCTCTTCGC
>JAPKXP010000079.1 GCA_026394745.1 Candidatus Altarchaeota archaeon | reverse complement strand
GAGAGCATGAGGAAGGAGGTTGCGCGCGAGGCTTCTAAGGGCGTTGACTCCGTTGTTGAGAACAGCATAGACGAGAGCAAGAGCAAGGTGTACGACGTCAAGTCCCAGATTAAGTTCATAGAGGAGATAGCCCAGAAGAATTCAGGGGAGAAGGGCAAGCTTCTTTCCGAGAAGGCAGACTTGGAGGGCAAGGTCAAAGAGTGGGTTTCACTCGAGCAGGGCAAGGGTGTGGACGTGGAGAAGCTCGAGAACGAGCACCGGAAGGCCGATTCGGACTTCAGGAACTTCGAGCGGGAGTATGACCTCGCAAACAAGCTTGTGGAGGAGTCTCAGAAGGAGCTTGAGTCGCTTCGCATCCTCTTGAGCGAGAAGCAGTCTGAGCTTCGGACTCTGGAGAGGACGACGCACGGCCTGAAGGACGCTGTGAAGGCGGTAATGAACCTAAAGAAGGTGATTCCTGGAATCCACGGTCCTGTATCACAGCTTGGTACGGTCAGCGAGAAGAACTACGAGTTTGCGATGCAGATTGCCGCGGGCGGGAGAATGGAGAACATAGTCGTCGACAGCGTCGACGTTGCCGCGAAGTGCATCGAATACCTCAGGGAGAAGCAGATTGGCAGGTGCACGTTCCTTCCGCTGGACAAGCTGAACGTGAAGGTGGAGGATAGGAAGCCAGAGGGTTCGCTCGGCTTCGCAAGGGACTTCATCAGCTGCGACGGGAAGTTCAAGAAGGTGTTCGAGTACGTGTTCATGGACACGCTCGTCGTGAAGGACATCGGAACCGCAAAGAGGATTGGCATCGGCAGCTTGAGGATTGTGACGCTTGACGGCGACCTCATGGAGAAGAGCGGCGCGATGACCGGCGGATTCGTGAAGAAGAGGTTTGAAGTCACTTTCTCCAACTTTGAGGAGCTTGAGAACGAGATTACCGGATTGGAGACGCAGCTTAGCACGAAGGAGGAGGAATACAACCTGAAGTTTGACGCGAGAAAGAAGTTGGACGGGAAGCTCATGCTGCTTCGCGTGCAGCTTCGCGACTCGAAGGAGAAGCTTGACTCGATGGTTTTCGAGAGGGACCTGCTGTCGGAGAAGCGTAGCAACATCAATGAAAGGCTAAGCCAGGTCTTGAAGAGGATTGGCGAGATAGAAAAGGAGGAGCAGGAGAACGGCGTCAAGAAGACGACCCTCGAGAAGACCGCGAGCTTCGAGGAGAAGAGCCTCAGGGAGATGATGGAGGCGAGGAGCGGCGGCAGCGTAACGAAGCTCGACGAGCTGAAGGACAGGATGCGGGACTCTGAAGTCAACGCAACCAAGCTTTCCGAGAAGAGCGAGTTCATAAGGCAGCAGATTGCCGAGATAGACAATAGGATGAAGGATCTTGAAGGCGAGAAGCAGCAGGGCGATGGCGAGCTCGAGGAAGCAAAACAAACTTTAAGGAAGCTTGAGATAGACTTGAGGAACCTGGAGCGGGAGGCCAGCACCCTCGGCGACGAAGTCAAGAAGCTTATGGGCGAGCGGGACCAGAAGGAGACCGACCTAACCACATACAGCAGCGGGATAGCTGAGAACGAGAAGAGGATTGAGGACACTAACGCGAAGATGTCTGAGATAGTGATAGAGAAAACTAAGAACGACACGAAGCTTGAGGAGCTTAGGAGGGAATTTAAGAACTACGAGGGCGTCACGCTCATAGAGAAGTCGATAAAGGACTTAACTGAGGGGATAGAGAAGTTGGAAAAACAGCTCTTGGAGTTCGGCACAGTCAACATGCGCGCGATAGAAACTTACGACGTCGTCAAGAAGGAGTACGACGAGATAAGCGAGAAGCTGGACACGCTCAGGAAGGAGCGGCAGAGCATATTCGACTTCATGGACAAGATAGAGAAGAAGAAGCGCGAATCGTTCATGGAGGCGTTCGATGTCGTCAAGAGGAACTTTGAGGACATCTACGCGAAGCTTGCCGACGGCCGGGGCACTCTGGTGCTCGACAACCCGATGAGCGTCTCGGAGAGCGGTCTAATAATCAAGGCTTCGCCTGGCGGTAAGAAGGTCATGAGCCTGGACGCGATGAGCGGCGGCGAGAAAGTCTTGACTTCATCGGCGTTCCTGCTCGCAGTACAGCAGTATAAGCCGTCGTACTTCTACATAGTCGACGAGCTGGACGCGGCATTGGACAAAATCAACTCCGTAAAGCTCGCGCAGATGCTGAAGGGCAGCGACGCGCAGTTCATAATGGTAACGCACAACAACTCCATGATGAAGTACATGGGCTCGGCAATCGGCGTCTCCATGGTTAACGGCGTCTCGCAGATAGTCGGCGTCAAGTTCAATTCAGGCGAAAACGGCAAGCCTGAGGAACCGCCCGCTGCCTGATAATGAAAAACCCCGTCAAAGGCCTGAACGTAAACGTCGTCCTACTAGGCATAGTAAGCTTTCTCACCGACTTAAGCAGCGAGATGATTTTTCCTCTCGTACCGATATTCCTGACCACCGTCCTTGGCGCTCCCGTCGCCGTCGTAGGCCTGATAGAAGGCATCGCAGAGGCTACCGCGAACATCCTGAAGATGCTTTCAGGCATGTACTCCGACAAGATAGGGAGGAGGAAGCCTTTCGTTCTGCTGGGCTACGGGTTCTCGACGATAACGAAGCCGTTCTTCGCGCTCGCTACAATATGGCCTCACGTTCTTGCAGTGCGGTTTCTGGACCGGGTTGGCAAGGGACTGCGGGCGAGCGCAAGAGACGTCATAGTCGCCGACTACACCGACGAGAAGACGCGGGGTAAAGCGTTCGGCTACCGGAAGATGATGGACCAGTTCGGCGCGTTCGGTGGTCCGCTGCTTGCGTTCCTGCTCATGCCCATTCTTCTTGAGCGTTTTGAAGTCGGGATGGCGTACCGCGTCATATTCGCGCTGTCTGTTATTCCAGCAGCCCTCGCGGTATTCACGTTGTTCTTCGTGAAGGAGAAGGAGGATGCGGTAAGGAACCTTAAGGGGTGGAAGCTCGATTTTTCCGTCTTGAACAGGCAGTATAAAATCAACCTCCTTGTGACCCTTCTGTTCAACCTAGCTGTATTCAACTACGCGTTCCTAGTCTTGCGGGCTCAGGACGCAGGATTCTCTATCGCAGTCATCCCGCTAGTCTACATGTTCTATAACCTAGTGTACGGAATCTTCGCGGTTCCTGCTGGAGTCTTGTCAGACAAGATAGGGCGTAAGGCGGTTATCGTGATTGGCTACCTCGTCTTCGGCCTGACGTCACTCGCTCTCGGATTAAGCACGTCAGCCCCCGGGATATGGCTTTCCTTCGGACTATACGGGGTCTTCATGGCGATAATGGAGAGCGTCCAGAGAGCCTACATATCAGACCTAGTGCCAGGCGAATACCGCGGCACGGCCCTCGGCCTCTACCAAGGTGCGATGGGCTTTGCAGCGCTGCCGGCTAGCGTGATAGCAGGCCTGCTGTGGGAGGTGCATTACGCCGGCGTCAGGATGACGTTCCTATACAGCGCGGTAGTTGCCGTCTTCGCCGCGGCATTGTTCATGCTGCTCTGCAGGAAGGAATGCGAGGAGCATTAAAACCTTCTTTTAACTTTGTCCTGACAATCTTTAATTGAGGTGTTGTTCAAATGGGAGACGACTTCGACAACGCAAAACCGGGTTTGGATTCAGGCCTCTCAAGCGGCCTAAGCAGGCTGGAGAACGCGAAATCGAACCTGCAGGAGTGCATGAGCGAAATCAATGACCTCATATACGAGATGCAGTCCCTTGAAGGCCAGATGCAGTCCGTGGGGTCGGACAACCTAAGCGACGAGGAATCCGAGGTCCAGCAGGCAATCAGCCAGCTGCAGCAGGCGTTATCGGACGTGGAGGCCGCGCTCAGCATCCTGCAGTCCGTATACCTCCCGGCTCAAGTGGATTGATTCATGATGGAAGCTGTCAAGGCAGGATCCGGCGACGTCGAAAAGATAGCTTGGCTTCTGGAATACTACTCCCGGCGGGGCGTTATCACTCCAAGGACGCGCGGGTATATCA
>JAPKXP010000018.1 GCA_026394745.1 Candidatus Altarchaeota archaeon | reverse complement strand
GGACAAGCATGAGGTCGAATCCCAGCGTCGCCTTGTCGGCTTGTACGGTCTGCTGGCGGATGACATAGGTTATATTGCCGACTTCAGCAGGAGCGCATTGGAGTTGTTTGACGTAAGCCCTGAAGCCGCAAGGCATTACTGGAGGCGCTATTCCCTAAGTCCTACGACGGTCAGGTGGGACGGGGGGGTGGATAACGAGCACGGTCTTGTCGAGGCAAAGAGCATGGTTACGAGCGTGGAGTTTAGGGGCAAGTTCGTCGAGAGGATTGATGAGGTCAGGAAGATTGCGAATCTCGAGCCGTTGACTGTAAGAGGGGAGAATCTCGCGGAAGCTGTTGGTATGATTATGTGCAGGAGCCATGAGCACATGGACATCCTAACGTCGGGTGGAGTGATGGACGTTTTGCGAGGGAGCTTTAGGGGTAGGAAGTATCTTGTCGAAGAGTTTGTGGGTAGCATGAGGGCTGACAGGCTGAACACTGCGAGAGCGTATCTCGTCCTGATGGAGAGCGGCGATAGAATCACGCAGAACGCAAGAGAGTTCATCCGTAAGGGACAGCTGACTGAGGATGACCTTGCCTTAGTGGATTGGAGTACGACTTCCCCGGAGAATATAGTTGACGTTTTTGAGCGAGTCTCAGGCGAGAAGAGGAGGAGTGCGGAGGCTGAAGCAAGATTTAAGGGTGCCATTGAAAAGAGTGGGTTTCCTGACGGCGTGAGGAAGGGTTATCTTGCGTTGTGCGAGGGGAGGAAGGACCTTAGGTCTGTCGAGTCTTTCATGGCGTTCAGCGACCTCGCCGGCAAGGTCGGCTTAGACGACGTTGAGTCTCTGCTGAACATAGTGGGTGGAGTGCCTGGCATAATGCGTTCGCAAGCGTTCGCTTCCAGAGTAAGCGAGCTTTCGACGACGCCTTGCTCGTCGAGTCTTTTCGTCAGGAACGTTAATGGAAGGCTTGCGGAGTTTAGCTCGGGTGGCGTGGATGACGTAGTAAACCGCGTTTTCCATGAAGCAGGCTTCCAGGAGACTCTGGCTGTGGAGTCGACTTTAGACTGGAGCGGTTTTGAGGGTAAAGATAGGAAGAGGATTATAGGTGAGGTGATTAAAGCCCCCGCGGAATGCAAAGGAATATTGGTTTCCATGAGAGCAGGCGAGATAAGGGAGGAGCTGGATAGGGACGCAGGCTTCACGAACAAATTGAGCGAATTCTTGAGGAGCAACAGCAGGATAACGGACATTTCAACGCCAGTCTACATCGAATCCGTGGGGGATGGAAGGGTCTTTAGACTGAACGGAGTGAGGGAGAAGAGTGGCTAAGACTGTCTTCAATCTTGAGGGAGGGGAACTAAAGACGGTCGACCCCAGTAAAATAGAGTACGGCGGGCGCGAGGAGATTCCCGGACTGCGTGGAGCATCCTTGTCTAGCGGACATGTTCCACCTCAGCTTATGCCGAGGATGATGGCGCTCCAGAAGGAGACGGGGAGGCTCGCTTACGCAGCATACCGGATGAGCAGGGATAATCCAGACGTCTACGGCGTGTTCAAGTCCATGCTCGACGAGGGAAAGATGAGCCGCGCCGAACTCATGCTTTTAGTGGCAGATAGGAATCCTGCCGAGGTCGACAGCGCTGCGGTAGCGGTCTTGGAGAACGTGGATGAAGGAAGGCTTTCCGCGCTCAACAGCAGGCTGATTCGAGGCGAGCGCGTTGACATCGTCAGGGAGCTTGACGGACTACTGCCGAAGCCTGAGCCGCGGGTAGTTGAGAAGAGGAGCGAACCGCATGTCATAAGGGAGCAGCCGAAAGTTGAGGAGCCTCCGAAGCCGCCTCAACCAAGCGAGGAGGAGCGGCTAAACAATCAGGTGGAAGACAACATACTCGCGAACTTCAGGGAGCACCAGTGGGAGCGGGCTTCCGACGCTTATGAAAGATTCAGGACTGGAGGCGGTAGACTCAACAACACGGACTGGAGGGACATATTCCACACAGTCGGGAGGCTGCACAACGACAAGTATCCGGACGAGAAGCTATTGTACTTCGAGCATATGCTCGAACACCCGAAGCAAGTGAGATTGTTCAACGACAACGATAGGATAAGCCGCGCGGGAGACTTGATGGACAGTGCATTATTCCAGATGAGCGGCGCGGTTTCTGATGAGGTGCGGGCTAGAGTCTTCTCTACGGTATTCCTTTCCACTCCAGAGGACTTCACGCTGCTTACAGGCGAAAGGTCTGACGCAATAACAAAAGCTTTGATTTCCGCCTCGCCAAGGTCGAGGGACAGGTCCATGCTGTTAACTCAGATTGTGTCTGACAGGGATTACATGAGCCTCGCCTTAGACCATGAGAGGGTGAAGAAGGGCAGGACTATCGTCGAATCCATATGCGACCTTGCAGCAGGCTCTGTCGTCCCTCAGACAGGCGTTACGCTTGAGGAGTCCGTCTTCGATAGCGTCTTCATACGGACTCCGGGAGTTTTCAGGGTGACGACCGGCGACTCGGTCTATGAATCAGTGAGGCGAATGAGGTATGACGCGGACAGCCTGCATGAACTGGAGGATTACCGTAAAGAGTACATGACCGTAGTGTCGGCGAGGCCTGAGATGTTTGACAATACATCGTACGTTTTCACTGCGTTGCCGCAATTCATACGGGCTGCGTCCGGGCTGCCTGACGGAGGAAGCTACATTAGAGGATACTTTAACGCAATCGTAGAGGACGAACGGTACGCCAGGGAACTTTGCAAGCCTGAAGTCTTGGATAGAAGTGTTTCAATGCTGTCGAGCAGGTGGATGGACTATGTCACAGCCGACCTCGTGCTTGACCCGGAGTTCATGTCGAAGCCGAAGGACGCGCAGGACAGGATTCTTTCAGAGATGAGGGATTTGGTTGACGACAAGGGCCTGGTGTTGAGGGCTCCCGAAGCAAACGAGCGGGGGAAAAGCGAGGCCAGGGAACGTCAGCCAAATGAAAAGACGCCGGAAGCCAGGCCGAACCACAGGAAGCTTGAGGAGACTCTGACAATCCACGGGATAAAGGTCCCCAACCCCAAATACCTGCGGGAAGTCGACTATCCCGGCGACGTCAGAGGACTGTTCATGGTGTTGAACCGGACGTACATAAGGCAGAGGGAATTGCAGGCCGTGATGGAGTCAACAGGCAGGATGCCCTACCAGCAACAGCAGATTCTCAACGCCCTGAGCAACATGTCAGACGGGGACTTTGAGGCGAGGACTGAAGACCTGCAGGAGCTGATGGTGAAGCACCCGCTCCTTGGAAGAGTCTACCGGCAGGACAGGAGATTCCTTGATGCGGACTTGGAGGAGATGAAGGCGAGGGGTCTTGCGTATTTCCCGTCTCAAGGCAGCGTGAGGCTCAGCGAGAGGATAATCAACGTAGGAGAAACTCCTGCATTAACTCCTGAAGCAGAGTTGGCTTTAGTTGGATTCCTGAACAGGGAGTCGCCGGACTACGACCTTGAGAAGTCGATACTACTGTCGCTTGCGAGGGCGCCGAACTACCTCGCAGACAGAAACCATATCGTCCGGCAGTGTGAGGGCTTTCCTAAGGCGAAGGTTCTCGGCAGGATAGACCGCCTCGACGACATGGGATTGATTGTAAACCCCGAGCCAGGCAAAAATTTGAGGATGCTCAGCCCCAACGTGATTTCAGGCATTCCAGACATGGTGATTCCAAGATTATACCGGGAGGAGTACTCTCACGTGATAGACCCCATCAGGAGGGTTAACGGAATGTACCATCCGACATTCACAGACGAGAAGCCGGCGCACGCGGAATTCCACCCTGACATCGCATGGAGGAGGCACGCGATAGAGCACGCTGTGGAATTAATCTCGACCGGCGGAAGGGGCGAGCACTCAGGAACCTCCGAGGCGACGCTTGACGTCATAGAACGGAGGACGGCCGTCCTGAAGGCGCTGTCAAACCTTAATCTGGGACTGGATCACGGCGCGAAGCTTGAGGAGCTGAGGAGGAACGCCGGTTCCGCAGGCCTAAGCGAAGGCGAGGTACAGGACATACTAACTTCCCTCGTGAGGGCGGGGATAGTGGACAGGGTCGCGCTAGGCTACTACAAGATAAAGCAGGAGTACTGGAAGAATATTCCATCAAAGCAAGGTCAGATAGGATATGGCGAAACGCCTGACTATAGCGTCATGCATGAGAACGTCGATGAAGACAAGCTCGCCTTAGACTTGAACGGCTCCTTAGGGAACTCGCAGGCGAAGAAGGCGCTGAGCCTCCTGAAGCTTCTTTCCCACCAGCACAAAAGCAGGCAGCACTGCGCCCGCGCCATAGACTTAAGAGACTTATTGCAGATGAGGGGTGTCGTAGCCTCTGAAAGCCAGATTAGGAGCGACCTTGCAGCATTAAGCTCTGGAGTATCGCCGACAGTCCGCGTCAGCCAGACTAGAGGAGGCAGGGAATTTACCGAAAGGGAGGAAGGCTTCTTCTATCCGCCGCTTACCGGGAAAGTGCAGGAAAGCCCCAGCGAAGTCTACTGGACGATAAAGGCGCCGATGGCCAACCTGACGACCGAGGAGCTCGCAGCCAATATACCGAAAGGAGCGGTCGTGTTCGACAGGAAGCTTGAGCTGGTCAGCCACGAGAAGATGGCCTCCGCGCT
>JAPKXP010000105.1 GCA_026394745.1 Candidatus Altarchaeota archaeon | reverse complement strand
TTTCGCCATTCGCCTTCACTGGTATGCGCCACTTTATCTTGTGGTTCGACTCCTTTATGTGCGGGTAGTTCTCGCTTTTAATCTCCCAGTCGCCGCCGGTGTTCTCCAGCACCGTGACTACTATGTCCTCGCTTTTGTGGTTCCTTAGCGTGACCTCCCACTGGTATTCATAGTAGCTTCCGAGGTCTTCGTAGTCCATCTGCTTTCTCTCGCCGACTACGTCGAATGCGTCACCGAGGTATAGTCTTACCGTCTCGTCCTTTGGCGTGTGGTCTATCTGGTCTTCGCCTATGAACTGCAGTTTGCCTTCGCTGTCCTTCTTGAATACTCTTACGACGCCCTTAGGCAGTGGGATTCCCAGGTTGTTGGCCTGGCTGTTGTTGAAGTTCATCTTCACCTGGACTTTGCTGTTGGAGGTAATCCAGTAGTTGTTCTCGTAGACGAACTCCTTTTCCGCTCCGACTCCCGAAGATTCGAGTAGGCTTACCTGCTTCTGCTCGTTGTCCTTGATGGTCGTCTTGCGCTGCAGGTCGTATAAGTGGTATTCGAACAGGCTTTCCTCGCTGAATTGCGGCTGGTATCCCGCGGCTTTGGCGTACATGACGTCCTCGTACGCGTATCCGCTCGGCTGGCTTCCGGTGACTCTCCTGACGTCGCCTGCGACGAGCTTTAGCGACGCGTCCTTGAACGTGGTTCCCGCGTTGTTCGTTACCGTAACCCATCCGTTGAGGTCAAGGTTCTTGTCGTCCTTGTCGACTACCGCGACGTAGTCCGCCTTCCAGCCCATTCCGGACGTTATGTAGCTTAATTCGAGCGTCTGGTTCTTTGACTCTGAGGACTCCACAAGCCATTCGAGCGTCGGCTTCAGTATCAGGCCTTCGGGTAGTCCTGGCAGCACCAGGTTTCCTGAGTTCAGGGTTTGGATGCTTCCGTCGTTTCCTCGGATTATCAGTTCATACCCGTTCTGGCTTAGGAGCTCGCCTTCAACCAGCTCCTTCTTGTCTCCGTAAATCAGGTACGCGGTTATGTTCTTGCCGACGTATTTTTCCAGTATCTTGCTCTTGCTGACTAGGTCGTACTGGAAGTTCTGCTCTAGGACGTTTATTGTGCCAGTCAGCGCCTTGAGTTTTACGCTTGTCGGGTCTATCGCCGAAGCGACCCCCTCATACAAGACCCTGTTCAGGCCTTTGTTGAGGAACTTTGACCTGTACTCCTTGACTACGCCGAAATTCTGGTTGTAGACGGTGATTTCGGTGTCGACCGGCTCCTCGTTTATAACGACCGGAGTCATGAACAGTTCAACGGACAACACAGCTGAAACAACAAGCAATAGAATAGCCGCGAGTATGATGCTTCGTTTGACCATGTTAGTATATTCAGAGCGTCGAATAAAAAAGAGTGTGTTTTGTTTCGGGTAAAACCATAATAATGTCAGACTACCTTGCCTTCCGTGACGTCTAGAATCGCATACTTGCCTTTGATGGCTGAGAGTTCGGGCGTCCTTTCGATAATCTCTTTCACTTTATCCGGGCTGCATTTCGAGTTTCCGCTGAGGATGAACACCGTCATTGACGGCTTAAGCTGCATGACACGGAAGAAGTGCTTGTATATGTCGTCCAGGAGTCCGAACTCAAGGCAGAATACCGTGTTCGGCTCAATCCAGACTAAATCGACTTTCCCGTAGTTGACTGTGTTTTTAATTACTGAAGAGCCTTCTACCACAGTGAAGCCCTGTTTCTCCCCGACTTCCTTATAATACTTTACTATAGCCTCCTTGAAGCCGAGCTTGCTGTTTTTAGCGTAGTTTTTCAGCTCGTCGAACTTGGTCAACAGCTCAATCATCTTTGATTACTTCCCTGGACTTTCTTATCGCGTCCGGGATGTGTTCTATTATGTCGGTCGCGTTCATGGACACGTCAAGCTTTCCGTAGGCTATGTCGCCTGCAAGCCCGTTAAGGAATGCTCCCGCGCACGCGGAGTTCATGAGGTTTCCGTTTTGGGCTAGCAGTCCTGCGGTTATGCCCGCTAAGGTGTCTCCTGAGCCGCCTTTAGTCATGCCCGGATTCCCCGTCTTGTTGAGTCTAGTCACTTTGCCGTTGGATATGACGTCAACAGGGCCCTTCAGCACTATCGTCGCCTTAGTCTCTACGGCGTTCTTCTCCACAGTCCTCCCACTCCCCTCCACGCCAAAGAGCATCTTGAATTCCCCGTGGTGCGGCGTAAGAATCATGTTTTCATTAATCCACTCCTTGTCCATTATACTCAGGGCGTCGGCGTCCACGACCACCGGCTTTTTGTTCTCGGAGAATAGCTTCTTCAAAGCCTTTCTGCATTCTTCATCCCTTCCGAGGCCGTTTCCCACGACCATGGCGTCGTACCTTGCGTCCAGGATTTCAGGAACGTCCTTTAGAGCAATATGGTCTTTACTCCTGAGCGGGTGAATCATCAAATTCGGGTTGAACGGCATCCTTTCCGCTGCGTAGGATGGAGTGAATATCGTGACCAAGTCCACACCCACTCGTAATGCCGCTTCAGCGACTAGTGTTGTGGTGCCTACGTAGTTCCTGCTTCCTCCGACGACGATAAGCCTGCCGTAGTCGCCTTTATGCGAGTCGCCCCTCCTCTCAGGAAGCGCCAGGTACACGTCGCCAGGACCGCAATACAATTCAGCCTCCTTCGGTATTCCAATCTTTGCCACTACCGCGCCCTCCAGCTTGCTTTCATGCAGTGAAATAACTTTATCTGCTTTAACCTTAAATCCGGATGGAACGTCCACAGAAAGCACCGGCACGCGGCTTTCGTTTATCCTTCCTACTATCCCTGCGAGAGGCTCTCGCAGCTTTCCGTGGAATCCGACGCCTAGTAGCGCGTCTACGATAAGGTCGAATCCGCTCAAGTCCGGAACGTCGTCAGACGACTTTAATTCGACGACTTTTACCTTGCCTGCAAGTCTCTTCAGGTTAAGTCCGTTGAGCCTGCTTCTCATGCCTTCAAGAACGAACACCGTGACGCTCTTGCCATTATCCTTCAGAATCCTTGCGGCAACCAGTCCGTCCCCGCCGTTGTTGCCGTTCCCGCAGAAGACCGCGATGCCGTCGTATCTCAAGCAGTGTCCGGCGACAGCCTTCCCCGCGTTCTCCATCAGAACCTGCGTGCTTACCCCACACCACCTCGCGTTGATGTCCAGGGCGCGGGAGTCCATGTTCAAGTGTAAGCTGGTCCGGAAACATCATCCTTCCTGAAGGACTTTAAGTAGGATTTCGCTTCAGAGTCGCTGACTGACGGCTTGACTTCCTCAAGCGCCTTCTGGAAGTGTTTCGCAGTGACTTCCTTAGAGTTGATGTCCTCCCGGAGCGCGTTCATCCCCGCTTCCCTGCACACCGCCTCGATGTCTGCGCCGGAGAATCCCTCAGTCTTCCTCACCAGCTCTTCGATGCTGACGTCATTCAGCGGCATGCCTTTGGTATGTATCTCGAATATGCTCTTCCTCGCCTTCCTGTCCGGCATCGGCACCAGGAGCATCCTGTCGAACCTTCCTGGCCTAAGCAGAGACGGGTCCAGTATGTCAGGCCTGTTGGTCGCGCCGATTACTATCACGTTGTCGAGCGACTCGATTCCGTCCATTTCAGTCAGAATCTGGTTGACGACCGTTTCGTTTACGTGGCTTCCGCCGTAGCTGCCTCTCCTCGGCGCCAGCGCGTCAATCTCGTCGAAGAAGACTATGGTCGGCGCGGTCTGCCTTGCCTTCTTGAAGATTTCCCTAACACCCTTCTCACTCTCCCCCACCCACATTGAAAGTAATTCAGGTCCTTTGACCGCGATGAAGTTGGCTTCGCTCTCGTTTGCGACGGCCTTCGCAAGCAAGGTTTTGCCTGTGCCTGAAGGACCGTACAATAGTATCGCCCTAGCTGCCTTAATCCCCAGCCTCTTGAAGGCGTCTGGATTCTTTATTGACCACTCCACAACCTCCATCAGCTCCTGCTTCACATTCTCCAGTCCGCCGATGTCAGTCCACTTCACGGTAGGCACCTCAACCATTACCTCGCGTAATGCCGAAGGCTCGACCATCTTGAGAGCGTTCATGAAATCTTCTTTAGTTACTATCAATTCTTCTAATACCTCAGAGGGTATAACATCCTTTTCTAAATCTATTTTAGGGAGGATTGTTTTCAGTCTATTCATCGCGGCCTCTCTGGATATTGCAGATAAATCCGCACCAACAAAGCCGTGTGTTGTAGACGCTAATTCGTCTAGCATAAGTGATATAGATTCATTCACTACTTCTTCGACAAAATCATCTGATATTATCTCTGCATCCAGGAGATCCTTTACTACTTTCTTCATGTCCTCCTTAATCTCATCAAGTTTCTTTTCCGAAAAAATATTCCTGACATCTGTCCTACCCCTAATATTCACTGCGTGCTTAATCTCATTTAGTTCATCGACCAGATCATCTAAAAACTTTTTATTTCCATCAATTGTCTGTTTTATCTTCTCTACTTTCTCTAAATCCCTATTTATCTTTTCAATCTCTCTTTTTATCGAACTTATCTCTCCTGATAACCCCTCTATCTTTGTTTTGATTTCATCCGTTCTAGATTTGAGTACACCAATTCTACTTAAAATCTTTTTTAGGTATGCCTCATCCGCTTTTTTCTCTTCTTTCTCTACCTCCATTAACTCATCAATCGTTTCTTTTAATTCTTTTTGTTTTTCTGTTTTTTCGGCATTTAGTGAATCTATCCTAGATTTAAGAGTTTCTATCTTTCTATCAGAGTTATCGCGGAAACTATCTATCCTCCACCTTACTGTTCTTGCTAAAACTTCATCATCCCAGTGAAACAAAGGCATAGCCCTAGTGTGGATTTGGAGTATCTCTCTCCTCCCGTTTTTGTCCGGGACTCCGATTTCAATCTCCCTGTCGAATCTTCCGGGCCTTCGGAGCGCCGGGTCGAGGGAATCAGGCCTGTTGGTCGCCGCGACCACGATTACGTTGCCTCTCGTGATTAGGCCGTCCATCAAAGCCAGCAGTTGCGCCACGACCCTCCTTTCGACTTCTCCTCTGGTCTCGTCCCTCTTCGTGGCTATGGAATCTATCTCGTCGATGAATATTATTGACGGTGCGTTCTGTTGCGCCTCCTCGAATATGTCGCGGAGCTTTCGTTCTGACTCTCCGTAGAATTTGTCCATGACTTCAGGGCCGTTGATGTGTATGAAGTTGGCGTTGCTTTCGCTGGCTACGGCTTTCGCTAGCATCGTCTTGCCCGTTCCCGGCGGGCCATAAAGTAGAACGCCTTTAGGCGGCTGTATGCCCAGTTTCTCGAACAGTTCAGGGTGCTTCATCGGGAGCTCAATCATTTCCCTGACTCTCGAGACCTCGTCCTTGAGTCCGCCGATGTCCTCGTACCTGACTACCGGCGTGGCGCTGGTCGAAACGGCCTGCGGCGTCGCCTTGACTTCGATTACGGTGTCTTCGTTGACCTTGGTTATGCCTTTAGGCTTGGCTGATATTACCGTGAATGATATGGCCTGTCCTAGTATGGTTATGTAGAAGACGTCGCCTGTGACTAGGGGCCTGCCCATTAGTATCCTCTGCTTCACGTAGTTTGAGAAGTCTTCGCCGAAGCTTATCTCGTGCCTGGTTGGCGCTATCCCGACTTTCTTGGCGTCTGAGACCGCCGCTTTCTTGACTTTGACTTTGTCGCCTAGGGATGTTCCGGAGTTCTGCCTGATGAGGCCGTCCATGCGGATTATCTTCATGCCTTCGTCCTGCTGGTGGCTCTGCCAGACTTTGGCTGCTGTGGTTCTGGTGCCGGTAATCTCGACGATGTCTCCTGTCGTCACTCCGATGGCTTTTGACGACTCTGAGTCCATCCTGACTATTCCTCTGCCGACGTCGTTTTGCAGGGCTTCCGCGACCTTTAGGTCTATGTTTTGGGCTGCCATCGTGTCTAATATTATGCAGGTTCCACTATAAATACTTTGTGATTATGGATAGGTTAGACTGTATATCCCTAACCCAGTATCCTCAACTCCCCATCCAAGTCCGAAACGCCCCTGAAAACGCGCAGCACAGAAGGCGGCAGATAGACATAGACCTTATCGCCGACCTTAATCTCAGGGTGCTTAGCAGTCGAAACGCTGACTTTAACCGAACCAATCTTAACAATAAACCTTGTCGTAGGGCCTAAAAAATTCTTGTCCTCAACAACACCCTCCAGCGTGTTCTCAAGCCTCTTCTCGAAAAGAATCCTCTCAGGCCTTATGGAAATCACAATATTATCCCCGCCAACATTTTCGCCGAGGGTTATGACGCTGCCATCAAACGCAACACTACTATCGCCCACGGGAACCGTCTTTATGAAATTGGATTCACCTATGAAATGCGCGACGTACGGGCTCGCAGGATTGTTGTATATCTCCCTCGGTCCTCCGACTTGAACGACAGACCCCATCCTCATGACAATCACCTTGTCCGAGATGCTCATCGCGTCCTCCTGGTCGTGCGTCACGTGCAAGACCGTCAGTCCCAGGTTCCTCGCCGTCTTCTGAATCTCATACCTGAGCTTCACGCCGATCTTAGGGTCAAGCGAACTCATCGGCTCGTCAAGGAACAGAATCTTGCAGCAGCCTGCGGCAAGCGACCTAACCAAAGCCACCCTCTGCTGCATTCCCCCGGAAAGCTCGGAAGGCATGAACCTCGCCCACTCCAAAAGATTCACGAACCGTAGCATCTCATCCGTAATCCTGACCGTCCTGGCCTTGCTCTCACCCCTGACTATCGGGCCGTAGCCCACGTTCTCCCTCACGTTCATGTGCGGGAAAAGCGCGTAATTCTGGAACAGGTAGCCTATGTTCCTGTCCTCAGGCGGGACGCCCACGACAGACTTCCCGTCAATCAATATGTCGCCTGACGTCGGCTTGACCAAGCCTGCTATAGTCCTAAGCAGCGTAGTCTTCCCGCACCCTGAAGGTCCGAGTAGAGTCGCGTACTCCCTGTCCTTGACTACGAGACTCACGTCCCTTACTGCCGTAAAGTCGTCGTCGAATACCTTGGTAACGTTCCTGAGTTCAATCTTTGGCATATTCTATCACTTCAATCTCCTCGTCAATCCTCTCGCCGCCGTTGAATGCGCGCAGCGCGGAAGGCTGCATGTAGACGTGAACCTTGTCGCATGCCTTAAGCTCCGGATGCTTGGATGTGTGCACATAAATAAATCCGTCCCTGATTTTGACCTCATACCTCATTGTCTTGCCCAGGAAGTTGATGTTGTCTATCACGCCTTCGAGAGTATTCCTCTCATGCCTCTCGAACAAAACCTTCTCGGACTTTATCGCCAGCAGGACTTCGTCGTATGGGGCGTCCGCGCTCAGCTCAAAAAGAGTCTTACCGTGCTGCACGACGTTCGACCCGACCTTCCTAGCCTTCAGGAAGTTCGTCTCCCCAAGGAAGTACGCTACGTAAGGTGTTTTAGGGTTGTCGTACACTTCAAAGTCAACGCCCATCTGGGCTATGCCGCCGTCCCTCATTATCACTACCCGGTCTGCAATCTCCATAGCCTCCTCCTGGTTCGGCGTAACGTGAATGACAGTAAGCTTAAACTCCCTCGCCATCCTAACGAGCTCGCTACGCAGTATCGCGTTAATCTTTGCGTCGAGGGCGTTCAAAGGCTCGTCCAAAAGCACGACCTTGGACCCTACGGAAAGAGCCCTTGCGAGAGCAACCCTCTGCTGCATGCCACCGGAAAGTTCTTTAGGAAGGTTTTGGGACCAGTCGAGCAGCCCGACCATCCTCAGCTTCTCCTCGACCTTCTCTTTAATCTCCTCCTCGCCCATCCCGTCCAGCCGGAGGCCGTACGCGACGTTGTCGTACACAGTCATGTGCGGGAAAAGCGCGTAATTCTGGAAGAAGAATCCGATACCACGCGCCTCTGGAGGTAGTGCGGTCACGTCCACGCCGTCTATCATAATTTGGCCTGAATTAGGTCTCAATAGTCCTGCGATAATCCGAAGCAGCGTAGTCTTCCCGCACCCCGACGAGCCTAGAACGACGACGTATTCGCCATCCTCCACCCTGAAGCTGAAGTCCTTCAGCACGTTAAGCTCCCCGAAGCTCTTGCAGAGCCCCTTAACCTCAATGCTTGGCATTCTTGTTTGTTATGCTCTTCAAGACGAGTATGAACACGAACGATAGCGCGAACAAGACTATGCTAGCGAGTATCGCCTTGTCGTCAACCTGATGCGCGTTGAACAAATCCACCAGCAATACCGGGATGGTCTTTATGTTATCGGATACTGAAAGAGTCGCGCCGGTCTCGCTCAGGCTTCTCATGAAAGTCATTATGATTCCGGCCACTATCCCCGGCTTTATCAGGGGGTAAGTGATAGTCATGAACACCTTCAACGGCTTTGCCCCAAGAGTCCTCGCCGCGTCCTCCAGGTTCGGGTCGACCCCGCTCAGAGCAGCTGAAATCGGCTTTAGCATCAACGGCATGGAGAAACTCATGTGCGCTAAAACCAGTATCATGAACTCGTTGAAGCTGAAGTTGCCCCAGAACATGCTGAGCGAAAGCCCTAGCGCGCTCGTAGGCACAAGCAGTATTACGTCGCTCATCGTGTCTATCACGCCGCCGATTTTGAACTTGTTTCGGCTTATTACCATCGAAAGCGGCATGGAGAACGCCAGGTTGACGACGGTCACTATGAACGCCACTGCAAAGGAAACGATTATCGAGTTCATTATTCCGCCGTCCCTGAGGAGAGAGGATATGGTGTCCGACCTAAGCACGCCAAGCCCGCTCAATGCTATGTAAAAAGTCGGAACCAGTATGATTGCCATCACGAAAAAAGACACTAGCATGTCCCTCAGATGCACGTACTCCTTGCTAAGAGTCCTCTCCTCGCTTGGCCATACGTGCGTTACCGGAACCCTAAAGCTCTTCGACAGAATCTTCGTCAATACAAGCAGGACAACAGCTATGCCTATCAAGACGACGCTTATCGCGGCAGCGGACGTGATGTCGCCTGCCTTCTTGTAGTCTACCACAATCGTGGGCGCGGTCGAAGTAAGTCCTGCGACCATCATCGTTGCTCCCGTCTCGCTCAGGCTCCTGGTGAAAGCCAGTATTGCTCCTGATATGACTCCCGCCTTGAACAACGGCAAGGATATCGTCCGAAAAACAGTGAACTGCGATGCGCCAAGCATCGTGGCCGCCTGCTCGTGAGACTTGTCTATCTGGAATACGGCTGCTTCGATGGAGCGCACTACGTACGGGAAGGAGAAGACAATGTGTAGTAGTATTATCATAATCGGGCCCTTGCTGATGAGACCATCCTGCACTCCAAAGAGGCTGCCTAAGCCCCCGCCCCAAAAGAAGTAAACTGAAAGGCCTAGGACGGACGTCGGCACCACCAGGGGCATGTCAATCAGCGTGTCGATTAGATGGCGGTGCTTCAGGCTCTTCCTTCTTGCAAGCACCCATGCTACCGGAAGGCCGAAGACTAGGTCGAACAGCGTAACGACGAATCCTATCACCAGCGAGTTGAAAAGCGCGGTCCGGCTCGCCTCGTTTATCACGAACTGCGACTTGAAGGCGTACGAGAGTATGTAGACCGGCGGCGTGAAGATTACTACGAGGAAGAAGGCGAGCGAAATAAAATACATCAGCTTTGAACTGTGTTTACTCAAAAGGCGTTCCACCCTAAACCCCATATTAAACTATAGATTTGGCGAGCGTCCTTATATAATGTTCGCGTTTGTCTGCAAGAGTAATGTAGTTGAACGACTTTTTTTTCAAATTCTAGATTTACTCTTTTTTCATTACTTCCCTCAGCACCGTCGTCGCATAGTTCCCTTTCTCCAGCCTGAATCGTATCACCAACTTGTTTTTCCCTTCGTTCAGTTCGTCCACTCCAGTCTCCAATACCGTGAAGTCGTAGGCCTGCTTGAAGCAGTCGCGGTACTCTCCCCTGCTTGAAAGTTCGGGCATCTCCCTAATCCTGAAGTACTCCGGCTTTACGCTGTCTTCATCCATCATCCGCGCCGTAATCTCGTCGACGCCGGTTTCCGTTCCGGCGAGCGGAAGCTTCTCGACGCTAAGCCCCCTCTTTAGGCACTCGCTCAATGCCTTGTTGAAGACGTAGCTTTGATAGGCGTGCACGAACATCATGGAAAGATTTTTAGGCAGGCTCCTTAAGGCCCCGGCGTAGTCTCCCGGCTTTTGGACGAGGTGGTTTAGCAAGGCGGCTTCGTAACCCAGCTTCTTCGGGACGTTCTTCAGAGCTTCCTTAAAATCATTTGTCTCGGAAAGACTCTGCCTGAACGCCTTCTCCACGTCATCCTCCCAGCCGAACGTCTTCGTCAGGTAAATCATCACTGCGCCCTCCAGGTTCCCTCGTATTATCTCCAAGCCCACAAGATGCGTTACCGGCCGATTCTCGCCGAACCTTTGCACTCCAAAGTAGTTCGGGAATCCCCCCGATAGTTCCCTGTTGATTGCGTTGATTCTTTCCGCAATCTCGCCTTCGCTCAAGTCGATGTCGCGTATCGCCACACTGAACCGGTTGCCCCAAAGCTCTCCAAGCCCCACCGCCTCGTCAGCGTAACGGAAGCTGTGGATTACGACATCCTTTATCTCGACTTTCCTAAGGTCCTCAATCGAAACACCGTAAACGGAAGCACGCTGCGTGGTAAGCGCCCTCTTGTCTTTAGTTCCGGCGAACGACAGGCGCCTCTGGCTCACCCGAAGCCTGTCTGAGATTTCCTTTAACGCCCTCATCGTCTCCCAGCTCCTCTTCTGCAGCGTGAAGTGTACGTAATCGCCTCGGATGTCTTCAACGCTCTCGTCCCTGTCAAGTTCAAGAACCTTCCCCTCCGGCGTGACCTCCTCGACGATGAAGTCTTCAGGAGCCTGCTTTATCACGCCGCCCAGGCCGGGGCTGCCGCTCTTGTAGACCTCAAGGCCGACCAGCAACTCCACTTCCGGCGGTTTTAATTGACCCATCCCAAATATATTAGATGTCGAACTTTAAGGAACTGCAGAGGCAGGTTGCCGCTTACGACGACAAGATGGGGTGGAAGGACCGGTCCAGTCACATCGTGCTCCACCTTCAGGAGGAGCTTGGGGAGGTTGCCCGCGAGGTGATGCGCGACGAAGGATACAAGAAGGAGCCGATGGACAAAGCAGGATTCGGGCAGGAGATAACCGACCTACTGTACCTCACTTTCAAGCTGGCGAACCAGTATAAAGTCGACGTGGACGAGGAATGGGAGAAGATGTGGGTCCGCTACAAGACCAAGAAGAGCAGGATTGAAGTATGAACGAACTTGACCCCTGGGCGCAAAGCAGCGTCGAAGACTACGAGAAGCTCATAAAGGACTTCGGCATGCAGCCGATGGACGAGTTCAAGAGCGGATACTCAGACCTGCGCTACATAAGGCGCAACGTAATCTTCGGCCACCGGGACTTTTCGAGGATTGACGAGTCGATTCAGAAGAAAAAAAGGTTCGCGTTGATGACCGGCCTCATGCCTTCCGGAAGATTCCATTTCGGCCACAAGATGGTAGCCGACGAGATAATATGGTTCCAGCGGAAGGGCGCCGAAATATTCTCCTGCGCCGCGGACATGGAGAGCTACCTGATGCGCGGCGTTTCATTCGAGGACGCGAGGAAGACCGCAACCGAGGAGTATCTTGCGAACTACATCGCGCTGGGCCTTAACCCCGACAAACTCACGTTCTGGTTCCAGAGCGATTACAGGAACGAATATTACCGGCTTAGGGACATGCTGTCTAAGAAGGTGACGTTCAACGAGCTTAAGGCAATCTACGGTGAACTGACAACAGGTAAAATCATATCCGCGCTGACTCAGGCAGCCGACATACTTCACCCGCAGCTTCCGGAGTTCGGAGGACCAAGGCCGGTTGTCGTGCCTGTTGGCGCAGACCAGGACCCGCACATAAGATTGACCCGCGACCTCGCGCAAAGATTCAATGAGGAGTTCAAGTTCGTACCGCCTTCAGCGACTTACCACAAGTTCATGTCAGGGCTCCAGGGGGGCAAGATGAGTTCTTCCAACCCGCAGAGCTTCATCGCTCTGACAGACGAGCCTAAGGAAGCAGCTAAGAAGGTCATGCGCGCCAAGACCGGCGGCCGCGCGACGGTGGAGGAGCAGAAGAAGCTTGGAGGAATTCCTGAGCAGTGCATGATTTACGAGCTCTACCTCTACCATTTGATTGACGACGACAAGGCGCTTAAGGAGATTCACCAGAAGTGTAAGGCTGGGACATTGATGTGCGGCGAGGACAAGAAGCATTGCGCGCAGCTTATGGAAAAATTCCTTTCCGAGCATCAGAAGAAGCGGGCTGAAGCCAAAAAGCAGGCTGAAAAGTTGTTGAAGAAAAGATGAGCGTCGTCAGGGAAGTGTGCAGGATTATTGATGTGAAGTATGAGATAATGCTTATGGCGGTTTTCACGATAATATCTGGTTTTTATCTTTTCTACAAGTTTGGCTTGGAGAAGCTTGTCGACACGCTGATGCTGTGGATGTTTCCTGCGTCGATGATGATACTCATAA
>JAPKXP010000202.1 GCA_026394745.1 Candidatus Altarchaeota archaeon | reverse complement strand
CTCTTCGGCCTCGGCGGCCTCCCTGCGGGTCGGCCGCCTTCGGCCTTTTTGGGTTTGTGTGTGTTGGTCAGAGTCTTTTAGGCACTACATTTCTTTCATCTTCATTGTCTTCCACTCTTCGCCGTCTCGCCTGCCTCGATTCCTGTTCGTCCATTTTTTCTCTAGCAAATTTGTCGTCCGAGCTTAAGTGCTCGTCGGTCCCTGCGGGGACTTTCCTCACCTTCGGTTTCGGCGACCTCGCCTTAAGCTCGTCCGCCCTTTCGGGTTTTTTCATGGAAAAAATGGACTCACGAACGGAATCTCGGATGGATGGGCGGCTCGGCGGGCTTGAGCTTGACCCGAGGACTTTGGACGACGTGGTCGAGTCGTCGTTTTTCTTGGACGACCGCGACGAGAGTGCTAGTCCTGTTTGCAGTACTTCAATCCTCGCCTTCGTTAATCGGAGGCGATTTGAAGTCGCTTGTTTGAAGTTGAGTGAGGTGAGAGCATGACGCAAGTGGATAGGATACGGGATATGGACGCATGCAGTCACGATTACCGTCTGGTGCGTGAACTGAAGGGTGCTTTAGGCAAGATTCCTGGGGTGAGAACGCCTTGGGCATACGACGGTAGGTTGTATCTGCCTATATCCAAACGTGACGCAAAAAGCTTTTTCGGTTGCATATCGAGCGTCGAGTTCTTCAGGCAGTGGGTGAAGGCTCGCGAGGGCTTTGACAGCGTGGTTTACGCGAGCAGGCACGTGCTGAATCCCGTGGTCGACCTCAAGTTAATGGACGCGGAGAACAGCAGGATGACAAAGAATCTGGTAGATTCGCACTACGCCAAGCTTCAGGGTCTACTCCAGCAGTATCCGGCCATGGGTTTGACGGAGCGTGAGGAGAGGTTGATGAGGCTTGAGCTCATGCTGGACGACGGCGAACGCATGGAGATTGAAGACGAGCTCGACATCGAAGGCAAGGTCAAGTGCCGTCCAGGCAAGCCCGTGGAAGGCATCACATACTACGACGACTTCAACCAGCCTGATAAGGGCATCAACGAGAGAATCAGCGAGGCGCAATGGCAGGCGAAGTGTCCGAACGCCTCGATGAAGTTTGACGACGAGTGAGGTGAATTGAAAGTGGACGCTAGAGAGTTTACGGCGGACGGGCGGACAATCTGCCCGCAGTGCAGGAAGGCGTATTGGCCGACTTTAGGCGAGCGTATTCCGGACGTGAAGATTCAAGATCAGTATCCTGACGCTACGCCTGAACAGCGGGAGCAGTTGATTACAGGCTTGTGCTCCAGCAAATGCTGGAGAAAGTATTTGGGGGCTGATTGAAATGGCGGATGATTTTGGAATCAGGAAGGACGAGGTCTACGTGAAGGTGAAGCTGAAGAACGGCTACATTAACGTAGGCGGAGGCTTCCTTAGGAGGAACGGCTACGGCAGCTTCCTGTCAATGAAAATCAGGGAGAGTATTCCGGCGGGGAGCGAGCTCATCATAGCGGAGACGAAGTCCGGGGGTGGCGTGGTACTCAAGCAGCCCAGTTGATTTCCTTTAATGTTCGAGAAAAAATTGTGGAGGTGAAAACAGAAGATGGCTAAAGGAGACAAACCAGAGTTCGCGCTGAAGATACTGAAAGGCAAGAATATCCCGCCCGAGTACGTGGGCTCAGCGTGGGTTGAAAAGAACAGCGTCTGCACGTACCTAAGCGTAGTAGTCAACAAGGCTATTCCAGCGGGAGCGAGGTTCGTGGTAAGCAGGGTCAAAGGCGCGCAGCCGGTGGCCTTGTGAACACAGTAGGTTCCCTTGCGTGAGTGAGGGAATCTTTTAATTTTTCATCTAACCGAAAATGGCTCTCATAAAAAAGATAATCACCGAAGGACGAAGGCTGAACATCGGCGAAGAAGTACCTCTCCCGAACCACGGCATAGGAATCGTCGTAGGTGAAGAGTGGGTCAACAACGTCCAGACAGCCTTCATCAGCGTACCTGATCACATCACTCCAGCGATATGAAACAAACCTCACCTTGCGTCACACTCCTCCCGGCCCTTAGGAAGCCCCTTTTGGCTGGGATGGAGCGGGAGGCAGATGAGGCATAATCCCTAATGCCGAGCCTCCCGTCACGCTCTTTATCCATACTGCGTAATTTAGGCACTACAAAAGATGAAAGTCAACACACACCTGGGCCAACTTGAGGTCCTGAAGGAAGACGTCCTCGTGTTGAGCGACTTCGTCGTATCATTCAAGGACGACGGCCTCGACCACCGGCTTGAAATCAGAGACAGGACTGGAAGATACAACCATAACGTGTACGCGATATCGAGGGAGGACGCGGAGAGAATCGGCAGGGAATATTGTATTCCGGTACTCAAGGAGCGTGCGACCGTCGATAAGGAAGTACACACCTTCACGGTAGTCAAGAAGCTTGAAATAAAGGACGCGGTGAATCCTCCTGCCGGGAAAAAGGGTCTGTTGAACTGGATGTAAAATGGAACTGAATTCAGCGTCATTCGTCGAAAGGTACTACCTGGTCTGGCATCCCGACAAGAGAATCAGGGAGGAATCCCGGAGGGAAGCCGTCCGCGAGCTCTCCAGCATCATGGACTACAGGCAAGTCTATATGGCTATAAAACACACTAAGGTCGCATGCCTCGTCAAGCTGAAGAGAATCTGGGGGGAGTTCCTCAGGCAAGGCAACCTGGAGGACCGTAAAATCATGGAGGCCGTAAGGGAGCTCGAATGGATCAACGAGCAGCTCGGCGTAGACGAGCCCGTAACCCTGGTAAAACCGCAGAAGAAGCTTGCGGGAATACTCGCATACTGCTGAAATACAAGAAAAACGAATGTACTCACACAGAAGGCATGAAAATCCTGCATCTCACTCTC
>JAPKXP010000154.1 GCA_026394745.1 Candidatus Altarchaeota archaeon | reverse complement strand
GAGGTCATGGCGATAATAACAGGCGTCAAATCGCCCAACATACTCGGCGACAAAGGCAGGGACTTCCAGAGGGACTCACCCTACTCCAGAGACATCGAAGACTGGGGGCTCAAGGGCATCTGAACACCCCCCTCCCCCAAGCCCGGCCGGTTTTTTAAACCAGTTAAACCATATTCTATATACTTTTTCAACTACCTAAGGGCTCGTAGTCTAGCTGGTTATGACGTCGCCTTTACGAGGCGAAGATCACCGGTTCGAACCCGGTCGAGCCCAAAGGCCTTTTAATCTGGGTTTCTCATTATTTTTACATGAGGCATGTGGTGTTACTCGTCCTGCTTTCAACGTTAGTCTATTCCGCCTCTGCCTTAAGCGTCTACGACATAATGCCGGAACAGGATCTTGACACGCACGTTGAGATGGGCCTCCAGTACAACCGCTCCGAGGCGTTGCCGCGCTTGAACGTGACAGTCTACCTTGTCCTCGGCGGCGACTTAGACCCGATGGAAAGGATACTGGAGTCGTCCTTCACCGCCGACAGGATTAACGCAACCGAAAACCTTCTCGTCACATTCAAGAGCGGGAGAAGAATCATCATAGACAAGATAGACTACTACAAAGTCGAAGACAAAGACTTCAACCCGGACGTCATGGAGAATCCAAACACCTTTGTCATACTCCTCGGCGGCGCGAAAGGAAACATCGTCGTGAACAGGAGCCTCGATGTCTCAAATTTCTCCAACTACAGCAGCAACAGCGTCTGGAGCTACAACGTCACCACAGGCCTAAACGCGTACGGGAACAAGATTACCGTGGTAAGCCACCAGTCCGACCTGCTGAACGACGCGAAGACTGTCGCCCATGAAGTACAAAACAAGGTGTACAGCATGACAAACAAGGTGTTCGAGACCCTCTACAGTTACGGGCCCATGTGGGTTGGGCTTATACTCTCCCTCCTGCTGCTCCTGTTCCTATTCTACTACCTGAAGCAGAGGAGCAGGCCAGCAGGATAAGCCCACCAGTTCCTGGTTCTAACACATTTTTAAGCCCTAAATCGATAGTATATTCTCACAAAATGGCTTTAATTGATGTAGGCCGCGTATGCAGGAAGACGCGAGGCAGAGACGCTGGAGGATTCTGCGTCGTAGTGGACGTCGAGAAAAACGGTGTATTAGTTGACGGAAGAGAAGTAAGACGAAGAAAGGTTAACGTCAACCACGTCGAGCCGACGCCATTCGTCGTGGAATTACGCAAAGGTTCTGACACCGAGACGGTGGTTTCAGCTCTGAAGGAGAGGAAATTAATCGAATAGGGAGGGTTTTCCGAATGGCAGAGTCCCCCGAAATCTTCGTCAAACTGGATGAGGGGACTGACCCCGCTTACGGATGCACTCCAATGGAACGCCCCGTACAGGAGTACATCCACAAGGGTATTGTTAACCTAGACAAGACTTCCGGCCCGACTTCTCATCAAGCGTCATCCTGGGTCAAGGGCATTTTCGGAGTAAGCAAGGCAGGGCACTCTGGAACGCTAGACCCTAAGGTCACGGGAGTACTGCCGATAGGCATTGAAGACGCAACCAAAGTACTGCAAGGCCTGCTGCAATCCGGCAAACAGTACGTGTGCCTGATGAAGATTCACGGCGACGTGTCCGCAAGCCAACTGAAGAACATCCTAAGCTACTTCCAAGCCGAGATATACCAGAGGCCGCCGGTCAAATCCGCAGTCAAAAGGGAACTCCGCACAAGAACAATATACTCCATAGAACTCATGGAGAAAGACGGAAACCACGTTCTATTCAAGGTCGACTCAGCCGCAGGAACCTACATACGAAAACTATGCCACGACATCGGCCTCATACTCGGCGTCGGAGCCCACATGCAGGAACTACGCAGAACAAGGTCCGGCCCGTTCACCGAAGAAACCATCGTAACGCTACACGACCTGAAAGACGCCTACCAGATATACGTCGAAGAGAAAGACGAAACAAAACTACGCAAACTCATCCAGCCCATGGAAGCAGCAGTGGAAAAACTGCCTAAACTATGGCTCAGAGACTCCGCAGTAAGCTCCATATGCCACGGCGCAACACTAAACGCACCCGGCATAAGCAAACTATCAAGCAACATCAAAAAAAGAGACGTCGTAGCGCTCATGACACTCAAAAACGAGCTAGTCGCACTAGCCATAAGCCAAGAAGACTCCAAAAAAATACTCGAAATGGAAAAAGGCGTCGTGGCAACACCCGAAAGAGTCATCATGAACCCCGACACCTACCCCAAACAATGGAAAACCAGCAAAGTTATTTAAACAAGTAAAAACCTATTTAATATCCAAAACCCGCAACCCACAAAAAAACATGCTGAGGTGGCGGAGCATGGTTTAACGCGCAGGCCTGCTAGAACCCCTTTCTCTCTTTGAAAAAGAAAGAAAGTGGTTTCATCCCCCAAGAAAGAAAAAAATTTGGGAGAGAAGACCTTTCGGGGTTACAGTGAGTCTGTGGCCGAAAGGCCGCTTGGGTTCAAATCCCAACCTCAGCGTTCGCACGGGCTCGTAGATCAGACCGGTAGATCGCTCCCTTGGCAGAGCCCTTCTCTTTCCGAAAAAAGGCGGTGGCCTTTTTTGGACCAGAAAAGCGAAGCTTTTCTCGGTCTTCAGAAGAAAGAAAAGCGCTCGCGGAAAAGAAAGAATAAATCTTTTCTGTGGCAAGGTTCCAATGTGGGAGAGGCCTCGGGTTCGAATCCCGACGAGTCCAAGAACCTTTAAGAAAGGTTCCGAAGAGACATTAGTCTCTTGGAACAAGAAGTGCCGTGCACTTCTCTGTTCACGAAACCGCGAGTATTGCGGGGTCTTTCGACCCCGCAGAACGCACAATCGCACTCGTAGGTTGGTGATTTTGTGTTAAAAATGTCTGACAGGAAGTTCATGCTTTTGGCTTTGGAGGAGGCGTTGAAGAGCGTCCGCAAGTGTCAGACTCCGTTTGGCGCTTGCATCGTGAAGGACGGGAAGGTGGTTTCTGCTGCGCACAACACGGTCTGGTCTGACACTGACTCCACAGCCCACGCTGAAGTGAACGCCATAAGGCGGGCGTGTAAAAAGCTCAAGACGATAGACTTGTCTGATTGCACAATCTACTCTTCCTGCGAGCCGTGTCCGATGTGTTTTTCCGCGATACACTGGGCCTGCATCAATAAGATAATCTACGGCACGGCGACAAAAGACGCTAAAAAGATCGGATTCAACGAACTCGGGATAACCGACCGCCGGCTCAAATCCCTCGGCAAAAGCAAAGTAAAAATAATCCCGGATTTTATGCGGGAAGAATGTCTCTCCCTATTAAAGAGATTCAATGAACTTCCGAATAAGAGATTATATTAAGGTCTACCTGTGGGCAGTCGCGATCTCGCTGGTCGCTTTCTTCGCTTATAACATCCTCCAGGACGTATTCGGAGGCGAGCAGGCCCGGATCAAAAAATTCATTATGACAGGCAAGGCCCGCATCGAGAAGAAGAACCTCCTCGGCATCTCCGACATGGTCTCCTTCAGCTATAAGGACAAATACGGCAATGACCGCTCGACCCTTGTCTACGGCGTGAAAAGTTTTGTCTCGTATTATAAGGATGTCTTCATAAATATTGAGAGCATAGATATAAAACTGAACGAGGCGAAGACAGAGGCGGACGTGGAAGTGGTCGCCCTGATAATCGGC
>JAPKXP010000053.1 GCA_026394745.1 Candidatus Altarchaeota archaeon | reverse complement strand
CGGCGGCGCCCTTGCTGCATCCGTACGGGCTGTGGAAGTCGAGCGGCGTTGTCTCCGGGTTGCCTGTCTTCAGAGTCTTGTAGTCGTACCTGTCGCCGGCTTCCTCAATCTCGATGTCGTCCATCCCGCCGTATACTTTGTTCGTGGACGTGAAAATAAATGCGGGATCCCCATTCGACTTCCTCACCGCCTCCAGGACGTTTAAAGTGCCGAACACGTTGACTTGGAAGTCCATGAGCGGGTCGGAAACTGAAGTGGTCACAGCCACCTGCGCCGCAGTGTGGTAGACTGCGTCCACGCCCTTGACTGCGTCGTCAAGCTTCTTCGTGTCCTTCCTGACGTCGCCTAGAATGAACTTCAGGTTCTTCTTGTGCCTGCCTTTAAGCCACTCGAGATTGTGCTTTACCCCGTTCCTCGAGAGGTTGTCGAAGACGGTGACCTCGTCTCCGCGTGAGAGAAAGTAGTCGCTAAGGTTCGTCCCTATGAACCCGCAGCCTCCTGTAATCAAATAACGCATTTAAGACACCTGGGTTAATTATGCTCTTCTTGCTAAATAAAATCAGTCAAGGCTTCCTGTTCTTGAACCAGTTGACGAATTCTTTCATCCCGTCTTCGACTGGCACTTTCGGGTTATACCCCAGGAGTTTCCTTGATTTGGAGGTGTCTGCGTACGTGACGTTGACGTCGCCCATCTGCGCAGGAACCTGCTTTATCTTCGCCTTCCTGCCGAGATTCCTCTCGATGATGCTGATGAAGTCCTTGAGTGTCGTAGTCTTCGACTCGCCCAGGTTGAATATCTCGAACTCGAATTCTTTCTCCAGGGCGAGCATTATGCCGTCCACGATGTCCGAGATGAAGGTGTAGTCCCTCCTCGCGCTGCCGTCGCCGTACATCTCAATCTCTTTGCCTTCGTTGACGAGCTTCGTGAACTTGTAGGGCGCCATGTCCGGCCTGCCGCGCGGGCCGTATACCGTGAAGAAGCGCAGGCAGCTTGCCTTAATCCCGTAGAGCTGGCTGTACATCCTGCAGTACAACTCCCCAGCCAGCTTGGAGGCCGCGTAAGGCGATATCGGCGCGAGCGCGTCATCCTCGCTGAACGGCACCTTGCTTGCGTTCCCGTACACGCTTGACGAAGAGCCGAAAACAATCCTCCTGACATTGTTCCTCCTCATCGACTCGAGGATGTTCAACGTACCGTTGACGTTCACGTCCGCGTACTCCCTCGGATTGGAGAGAGACGGCCTGACGCCGGCTTTCGCAGCCAAATGCACTATGACGTCCGGCTTCGCCTCAGAAACGATATTATCCATCACTGCGTCCCTAACGTCCGCCTCGTGCATGGTGAAATTCCCATCCCCCAGCAGGCCTGCGATATTCCCCTCCTTACTCTCGCGCGGATAGAACGGGTCAAAGTTGTCGACGCACACTACATTATGCCCTTCGGAAAGCAGCCTCTCGCACAAGTGGCTGCCTATGAACCCCGCGCCTCCAGTAACAAGAATCCTCAATGAAACCACCGTAAAATACCAGTTATTTTATAATCCTCCCGGCATATAACTAAAAAATGCTCCCGAAAAAGTTTTTCGTCGTCGCAGGCAGGGGCGAGAGCGACACCTCAAGGCTGAACTCGTTCGACAAGGCCTTGGTCGAGGCCGACATAGCCCAATGCAACCTGGTTCCAGTATCCAGCATCCTGCCTTCAGGCGCAACCGAGGTCAAGCCGCGGAAGATTCCCGCAGGGTCGATAACATTTTGCGTGCTCGCGAGAAAGGACGGCGTCCAAGGCGGAAAGATTAGCGCCGGCGTAGAGTGGGCCTTCTGCAAGGGCTCGTACGGCATGGTCGCGGAGGAAGACAGCAGCAAGAATCAAGCGCAGGTTAAAGAAGACCTCCGGGACAAGATGGCTGAGATGGCTGAAGCCCGAAAGCTGAAGATAACCAAGTCCGACTCCAAGACGATCTCCATAGAAAAAATCCGGAAGAAATACGGTACCGTCGTAGTGGCGCTAGTGTACGTCTAACGTTTTCTTGAACTGCGATAATGCGTTCTGTGGGACTGTAAAGTCCCACAATATACTCGTTTCGGGGGAGTCAGGGTTAACTTAAGACTGGAGGGGGCGGTAGCCCCCTGCGGTCTAGCCTCAGGCGAGAATCGAACTCGCGACCTCGTGCTGTTTGGAACCTTTTTTTGTTGAAGACAGATATGCCACTTTATGTGGCATGATTCTTTCTTTTTTTCGTGAACGTTTTTTCTTTCTTCCTAAGAAAGAAAAAAGGTTCTACCAAGCACGCGCTCTACCTACTGAGCTACTGAGGCTTGCGAACTTTTTATGTGAGGTGCAATGCACCTCACTCATTTTCGCCAGCCTTCCCTCAAAACAGTTTGCTGTTTTGGGGCGCTGGTTGCCTTCAGGCAACCTCGCGTTGTTAAAAGGCTGGTAGGATAAGGATAGGGACGTTAGTGTTTATATTTTTATGTTTATGCCTAGGGTGAATGCTATGAGGCTGGTTACCATGCCTATTATCATGGTTTTTTGGCTTGGTGTGGGGTTCATTGTGAGTGCCGTCAGGAAGATTAGGTCTGCGATTGCTATTACTGGGGTGTATATTGCCGTGTTGAAGTTGGTTTGTTGGTTGATTATGGGTATGGCGCTTGCTGCTATTGCCGTTATTCCGATTATTATGGCTGCACTCTTGGCGTTGCCTGCGCCGTAGACTATCGGCAGGGTTAGCGCGTATTTCTTTCTGTCTCCTTCGATGTCTTCTATGTCTTTCGTTATTTCTCTTGAGAGGGTCATCAGGAATGAGCATGCTGTTAGTATGTAGGTTAGCGTGAATCTGCCGGCGTCTACGTCTGGTGTTGTTATCGTGACCGCTGCTCCGTAGATGAAGATTGAGGCTACCAGGTAGCTTACCGTGAGGTTGGATGTGAGGAGCATTTTCTTGGAGTATTTGGCGTAGATTATGAGCAGGAGGGTGTTTAATGCGGCTATCGTCAGGCAGTATGTGCCTATGAATTTGGCTATTCCAAGGCCTATCAGGAATAAGGTTAGCGACGTCATGATTGTGTCGCTGCTTGTTATCCTGCCTGACGGCAGCGGCCTTTTAGGCTTGTTTACCCTGTCTATTTCGACGTCGAAGTAGTCGTTTATCGCGTTTCCTCCTGCGAGTATCGCTGCTGCGGAGAGTCCTGCGAGAATTATGATGGCTGCCGGCGCGGGGTATGGGGAGAGTAGTGCTCCGACTAGGACTCCCAGGAAGGCTATGGATGCGTTCTTTACTCTTATCAGTTCTATGAACGTCTTCAAGTCCTTCCACAATGTTTCTGCTTTCAAGATTACCCACTCAGGATTTGTTTTTAAGTTATTCTATCGCGTCCAGTAAAAAACGTCTAGTGTGAGTCGGAAGGCCTCTTCTTGATTATCTTTTCCACGTTCTCTCCCGTAATTCCCGAAAGTCTCAGCAGCTCTTCCCTACTGAGTCTGAACAGTTCTTCGACGCTTATTATGCCGTTGTTCCAGAGGTCTTCGGCGGTCTTCCGGTCTAAGCCGACCTTCTGGGTGAATTGAGTTAATACCTCGTCCTTGGTTTCGCCTTCGCGCTTGCCTGACCTGTAGTTTTCGATTGCCTTGTGCAGGCCGTCCGCCGCGAGGTTGCTGCAGTGCATCTTTATCGGCGGCAGCCCGTCGAGCGCTTCGGCGACGTTGCCTCTGGTTATCTTGAGTGCGTCGTCCAGCTTTCTGCCTTTCGCAAGCTCCGTTATCATCGAGGACGTTGCGATTGCCGCGGCGCATCCCATAGTCTTGAAGCCGATGTCCGTTATCGTGTCTGTCTTCTTGTCTACCTTGATGTAGATGTACATGATGTCCCCGCAGTTATGCAGTGTTGCAGACGTGCTCACGTAAGACATTGAATCCCAAACTTCAAGATTATGTACTACTCCATTGTAGTGCCTTGGCATGATTTCGGTAATTGGTATGTACGTGTAATCTTTGTCCATCCAAGAACCTATGGCAGTCCCCCTGGTGAATCTGTATTCTGTACCCAACAGCTTGAACAGCTTTTGAAGAGAGTCTTTTTGCCCTACATGAATCCTATATGCTATACGGTGCTTCACATCGTCCTTGCCTGTCCTCTCTTTTTCAGTGTAGATGGATGGTATTATTCCCTGTCTCAATAGCAAGGTCTTAAGTTGACTGCATAATCTATGTGATATTGTTGAAAAACCCGCTCTTGGAATCCTCAGATTAACAAAACCATCTCCTCGCCATAAACCCTTTATAATACTTTTCTGTTTCTCTGGGGGGAGCAGAATCATGAAGTGAGGCAGTGCCTTGTCCTCTGCCTTACAGCCAAACATTCTCTTGAAAAATCTGGCTAAATGCGCGTTGTAAACGAGTACGTTAGTGGTCTTCCTCTCTGCTCGAACATCAATCTTAGCGTCGATGCTAAACAATCCGTTAACGATGTTTTTTACGTCGTTCACGTATTCCTTCTCATCTGCATGAAATGTGAACGAGACATATGTATTGCATTTTTCATCTCTAACATAACCTTCAGCAAGGTAATATCCCACCAGGCGCAGAAAGTCGTCATTAACCCTTATTACCTTGGGCAAACTACTACTCCTCGAGTCGTATTTGCGTTTTTCAACCTCAATTCCTATCTCATCGATGTCTTCCGTCTCCTTTAGTACTGGATAACAGAGTAGGTCTCCCCTCTCTAGTTCCACGGCATGATACCAGAAAGGCTTCTGCTTTCTCTTATTCTTAATCCGCTGGTAGTAATTTGACCTTTTTGGTAACTTTATGGCATAACACTCATGTTCTGGCGTAATACGACACATACCAAACCTATTTTTTATCTCAAGCACCTCACCCCTATAATTCCGCTGAAATGTTCTCCTAACATTATGGTAATTTCCGTCGTGACTCAATACTCTAACACCAGCATCAATGCTTGAAATTGGTTCCAAACTGCCATTAGTTTGAACAAGCTCCTCCGGTGGCAGACACACCGAATTTCCTACTTTGCCCACGGCATCCCAATCCTTCGGCTCTCCCATGTTCCTGGGGTTCGTGAAGTGGTCTATTACTTTCTGCGAGTACATTCTACATCGTCACCGTCTTGAAGTCGTGGAATTGCCCCGTCCCGGTGACAAACTCCACTTCGTATGATAGTATCTCCTTGTGCTTCTTCTCCTCTTCAACCAGCTTCTCGAAGAGTTTTATCGTATCGACCTGGAAGGATTCTTTAGCTAGCTTCTGGTAGAGCATTATGCTGTTGTCCTCGGCCTTTATGCCGATGTTCAATGCGTCGAGTGCGTCGGACTTTTCGTCGACCCTGCCTCCAGGAAAATTCTTTTCAAATACTCCAGTAGGCTGTATCTTCCCCGGCGGCTTGCAGGTCTTAATCCGTCCGTCGTATTCCTTCCGGAAGTTCTTCTCGAAAATGTCTTCAATGATCTTGAAGTGCCGTTCCTCCTCTTTCGCAAGGTACTTGAACATGTCGTTCGCCTCCTTGCTCTTCGTGTTCTGGCCGCACTTCACGTAGAACTCGTGGCCTTCAGCCTCCAGGTACAATGCCTTCTCCAGCGCGTCGCACATGTCGTTCACGTCCATCATGTAATCACCCCTCGTGACCTGCCTGATAACTGATTATGCCGTGGATGTTATAAACGTTATAGTATCTGCGCAAGTACCAGCGCCATGGCGAGAGCCCAGCAGTAGTAGGCGAACAGGTGGAACCTCTTTTGCAGTATCGTCTGCCAGAGCAGTTTAAGCGACAAGTAGCCTACTATCGCAGACGCAAGCACTCCTGCGGCGACAACCTGCGCGTCAATTGAAGCGTTCGCGAGGCTGCCTGATTCTACGATTACTCCCCCGAGTATCGCTGGTATGGAGAGGAGGAACGAGAATCTTGCGGCGTCCTCTCTGTTGACTCCAGCCATCAATCCTGTGCTTATGGTGGTTCCGCTCCTTGATACTCCTGGTATTATCGCGATCGACTGCATCAGGCCTATCGTCAGCGCCTTCTTTGCGTCGATTACTCCGGACTTCAGGTGCCTTTCGCTTATGAACAATAGTAGTCCTGTGAACAGTAGTCCGGCGGTTACTGCTGAAAGGTTGCTGAATAATGATTCGAAGAAGCCCTTGAACATGAGGCCTGCGACTCCTACTGGTATTGTCGCGAGTATTATGTACGTGAGGTATTTGAGTGTGGGGTTTCTCTTTTCAGGGTTCGCAAGCGATGCGAGCATTCCTGTCAGGTCTTTCCTCATGAATACGAGCACTGAGATTAATGTGCCGAAGTGTAGGGCTGCGTCGAATGCGACTGGCGCGTTTATTTTGAAAAAATGTTGTGCTATGACCAGGTGCCCTGAGCTTGAGACTGGGAGCCATTCTGTGATTCCCTGGATTATTGATAGGAGCATGGCTTGCGCGTAATCCATGTTATACTATTCTGTTTGCCGGATAATAATCTGATTACGGACTCGGTCGTGTGGCTGGGTTTTTAAGTCATACTCTGTCCCTTGTGGCGGGTTATGTTGGTCGTTTTTTTTGTTTGTCTGCTGGTCTTTGAATGGCTCATTTATGCATGTTATGTGTTTTGATGTTCAACTTTATTGAACATTGTTCTACGTAATCATTTATCTTTACCCTAATATGTGCCACTAAAAAGCACATAAATCGTGAATAATAACGCCCGCAAAACACACGTTTATAAGCAGAAATTCAAATAAAGTATACTCTTTACTATACAAAGGGGCTCGCAATATGATAGGCAAGAAAATCCGTCTGGAACGAATAATAAACCGCGACAGCAAAAACAGCGTTATAATCCCAATGGACCACGGAGTAACCGTCGGCCCGATAGCCGGGCTTGAAGACCTTCCTAAAGCAGTCAACGACGTCGCCAAAGGCGGCGCAGACGCGGTGCTCATGCACAAGGGGATGGTGCAGTACGGCCACAGGGGTTACGGAAGCGACGTCGGTTTGATAATCCATCTGAGCGGCGGAACAAGCCTTGCGCCAGACCCCAACAACAAGGTTCTAGTCTGCACGGTCAAGGAGGCGATCCGGCTTGGAGCAGACGCAGTCTCAATACACGTCAACGTCGGCGCCGACAGGGAGCACAAGATGATTCAGGACCTCGGCAAGGTCGTCGAAGAGTGCACCGAATACAGCATACCACTGCTCGCCATGATGTACCCGCGCGGCAAGGAAATAAAGAACAGCAGCGATGTCAAGTACGTGAAGCACGTGGCAAGGCTTGGAGCTGAACTTGGCGCGGACATTATAAAGACGCTCTACACCGGCGACAAGAAGTCGTTCAAGGAGGTCGTCGAAGGATGCCCCGCTCCCATAGTGATAGCGGGCGGCCCGAAGATGGACACTGAAGACGAGCTCATGAAGATGATTGAGGACGCGATGGACTGCGGAGCAAGGGGTGTTTCAATCGGGCGTAACGTGTTCCAGGCGAAGGACCGGGTTGAGATAACCCGCAAGATTTGCAAGATAGTGCACGGAAAGTAAATTCTTTTAAATTGGCAAGTAATCCACGAACTTTCTCGGACGTCAAGGGCTCTGGGGACAGGGGTCCCAGGGAATTCAAGACTCACATTGTGAAATCTGAGGGCGCAATCATGAAGGTTGCGTCGAGCGACGTTATATCCACCCACCAGACCAACTCGATAAAGAATGTTGCCGCATTAATCCGGGAGAATGACGTCCGAAGGATTCCGGTGATAGACGCCGGAACCAACCGGCTTGAGGGAATCGTTGCCGCGATAGACATACTGGATTTCCTCGGCGGAGGAGACAAGTATAACATCATTGAAAAGGATTACGGTGGAAACTTTCTTGCTGCGATAAATTCGCCCGTGAAGAAAATCATGCGTCCGGCAACTTACCTTGATGTGAACGCCTCGATAGACGATGCTGTCGGCATAATGCTTGACAAGAGGACTAGCTGCATTCCCATCGTCGACAGCGGGAAGTCGATGAAGGTCGTGGGTTTGGTGTCTGAGCGGGATGTTCTCCCTGAAGCTAATGACTTCGGCGTCAAGGTCAAGGATGTGATGCAGAAGAATGTCATAACATCGAGCAAGGGGATGGCGATTTCAGACGTATCCAAGGTTATGGTGCGAAGCAGGCTTCGGCGTCTGCCTGTGGTGGAGGATGATAAGCTGCTGGGTGTCGTGACGGTTCTTGACGTTTTAGGGTTCCTTGGGATGGGTAGCTTCAAGGGCGTTAATGCGGAAGAGAACTTGGACACTAAGGTCGAGGAGATCATGGAGTCGAACGTCATCAGTGTGGGTTCAGACGACGATTTGGGTGTTGTATGCGGTATGGTCCGCGACACGGGTTATGGGGGATTCCCTGTTGCAGGCGATGATAATCTTTATGGTATTGTGACCATCACGGACGTTTTAAGGTGGGTGTACCGGAGCGGACGGGGTGTGCCGGAGAAGATGTCTTAGCTGTTTGATTTATAAATGTAAATGGTGTAATAATTAAGCTATACGTCTTTTTCTGGTTTCCAGAACCTGGAGGGTTCTGAAGGGGTGCATAAACTTGATAGAAAACAAATTGGTGCCAAACCACGAGATGTTGAGTCCTGAAGCAGCAGAGGCCGTTCTGAAAAAGTATAACGTTACGCGGCTCGAGCTTCCGAAGATTAAGTCGAAGGACCCTGCGATAATGCACCTTAATCCAAGCAAGAATGACGTCATAAAGATAACCAGAAATAACCAAGTGACTGGGAAATCGTACTACTATCGTGTTGTGATCGAAGGGTGAATGTTTTGAGCGGTAAGATTCCATCGATAAGGCTTTCGGATTTCATAAAGAAGGAGGATTTGGTAAACTTCCAGCTTGAGTCCTTCAATTGGCTGGTCGAGAAGGGTCTTCAGGAGGTCATAGACGAGAAGGGTTCTCTTGAGATTGACATTCCAGATTACGGCCTTGAGCTCGGGAAGATTGGTGTCGGAACGCCGCAGGTCAATGAGTCCGGCCAGGGCGCGGAGCTGCGTTACCCGTTCGAGTGCAGGCTGCGGAATCTCACTTATTCTGCTCCGATAAACCTTGAGTTCGTCGAGAACGGTGAGCCTGTTCTCGTTGAGGTGGGTCACTTGCCTGTCATGCTTAATTCAAGGATATGTTTGCTTCATGGCTTAAGTTCCGGCGAGAGGATAAAGCGCGGCGAAGACCCGCTTGACATGGGCGGCTACTTCATTATCAACGGTACTGAGCGCGCTCTTATCATTGTTGAAGACCTTGCTCCAAACCGCATCGTAACTACGGTGGAGAATGTGATGGGCAAGGACGTCATAATCGCCAAGGTTTTCTCTGTGAGGCAGGGTTTCAGGTCTAGGGTCACTGTTGAGAAGAGGGAGGCTTCCGGCGGCGGTACTTTGTTTGTTTCGTTCCCTGGCATTCCCACGAGGATACCGTTAATCATTCTTATGAAGGGTCTTGGTCTTTCAGACGACGAGATTATCGAGCTTTTCGACGAGGACACGCAGCTTGAAGTCAAAATCAACATGGAAGTCAAGAACCTCTCTCCCGAGGAGGCTTTCGATTATTTGGGTAAGAGGGCTGGTGCGGGGCACGCCAAGCAGTATCAGGCGACTAGGGCGAATCAGGTCATAAACAATTTCCTGCTGCCGCACATCGGCAACACCGAGGCTGACAGGAGGGCTAAGGCGATTTATCTGGGTATTATGGCCCGCAAGGTTCTGGAGCTCGACTTAGGCAAGAGGCAGCCGGACGACAAGGACCATTACAGCAACAAGAGGCTTAGGCTTTCAGGCGACCTCATGCAGGAGTTGTTCAGGGTAAGTTTCAACAAGATTACGAGGGACATTAAGTACCAGCTTGAGAAGCAGAGCGCGAGGCACAGGGTGGTGAACATCAAGACTGCCGTCCGAAGCAACAATTTGACGGAGAGCATATGTTATGCTCTTGCCACAGGAAACTGGACTGGCGGAAGGAGCGGCGTCTCCCAGGTGTTGGACAGGACAAACTATTTGTCTTACCTGACGCACCAGAGGAGGATTAGCTCGCTACTAAGCAGGAGCCACCCGCACTTCGAGGCCAGGGACTTGCACGCCACGCAGTGGGGTCGGGTCTGCCCGAACGAGACTCCGGAAGGCCAGAACTGCGGTCTGGTGAAGAATCTTGCTTTAGGTTCATTAATCTCCTCAGAGAGCGACGAAACGGTCGTTGAAAAGTACATGAAGGAGTTCGGGGTGAAGTAATCATGTCTACGGGCGTTTACCTTAACGGGAGGCTTATTGGGACTCACAATCAGCCCGAGCTTCTCGTGAAGAAGATAAGGGACCTAAGGAGGAAGGGGAAGATGGACTACACCACTTCCATAAGCTTCAGGGAGGAGAACAACGAGGTCCAGATTTACACTGACAAGGGCCGCGTCTTAAGGCCTATCCTGATCCTTGAGGACGGGAAGCCTTTGATGACCGAAAGGCATGTGAAGGATTTGAAGGAGAAGAAGGTCTCGTGGGACGAACTCATCAAGGAGGGCGTCGTCGAGTACATAGACGCTGAGGAGGAGGAGAACGCATACATAGCTGTCCGTGAGTACAAGATTGCGAAGGAGCACACTCACCTCGAGATTACTCCGTCGCTGATTCTGGGCATAAGCGCCGGCTTTGCGCCTTTCCCTGAGCACAACTCTTCTCCGAGGGTTACGATGGCTGCTGCCATGGCCAAGCAGAGTCTAGGTTTCTACGCTTCGAATTATGCGTCCAGGTTCGACAGCAGGGCTAACTTGC
>JAPKXP010000056.1 GCA_026394745.1 Candidatus Altarchaeota archaeon | reverse complement strand
CTACGCGACAGCAAATCCCCTATACCCAGAAATCTCGTCAGCTCCCCTAGTCTTTCCCCCACCTCTGCCTTTTTGCACTTCTTAATCTTCATTCCGAACTCGATGTTTTCCTTGACATTCAGGAAGGGGAATAGAGCGTAGTCCTGGGGCACGTAGCTTACCTCCCTCTCTTCCGGTGTAAACCCAGTTACGTCCCTGCCATTTATCCACACGCTACCGTTCTTGGGCTTGTTGAGTCCTGCGATGCATTCAGTAAGCACGGTTTTTCCGCTGCCGGTGGGGCCAAGCAGGACAAAATATTCCTCGTCTTGGACTTGCAGGCTCACGTCCTCGAGGGAAAACTCGCCGAGCTTGAGTCGTATGTTGCTTACGCGTATCATATCGGGCACCCCTTCCCGCTGATTTTCCGGATTAATAGGAGGCTTGCCATGGAAATGACGATGATTATGAGGATTGCGGTCATCGCCTTACCGACGTCGGCGTTCGACAGAGTCAGGAATACAGCTATCGGCAGTGTTTCAGTCTTTAGCTTTGTAGCGCCTGCTAAAGTGACGGTAGCGCCGAATTCGCCTATGGCGCGCGCCCAGGTCAGTATTGTGGCTGCTATCAGCCCGTTTTTAGCCATGGGTAATGTGACCTTAAAGAATGCCTGTGTTTTACTGCATCCTAGCGTCCTGGCGACGTCCTCGTACCTGGGGTTTATGCTGTCGAACGTGGACTTCATCAGCCTGATGCACAGAGCTGACACGACGGTGAATTGCGCCAGTACTATGCCAGCGACCGTGAAAACGAATTTTATGCCGTGCTCTTCTATCGCGGAGCCGAGCGGCGTGCTGAAGAAGATGAGCAATGCAGCTCCAAGGGCCATCGGCGACACGATTATCGGCAGGTCCAGCAGCGTGTCGACGACGCTTTTGCCTGGGAACTCGGTTTTTGATATCGCGTAGGCTGCGGGCACGGAGACTATCACTGATATTATCGTCGTTACGGTGGCCGTGAGGAGGCTGAGTTCTATGGCGAACTGTATCTGCCTCGAGTTTACCAGCGACACCAGCGTTCCAGGGTCTGTGTAAAGGAATATGGAGAATAGTACGGATATGATGAACAAAACAAAGAAGATAAGGGTGGCTAATGTTGCTGTCCGAAATATCCTTTCGCCGAATATACCCTTATCCATACCATCATAACCCCTATTTTTTATGCCTTCCAACTATCTGACAATTGGTACTCGCCGCCTATCGTGGCGTTTGGCGCGTATTGTCTTGCTTCCTCCTCAGTAGTTAGGTAACCATATCCCTTAAATATGTTTTGGCCTTCCTCTGAAGTAATGAAGTCTATGAACTTCTGCGCACTCTCCCGGTCTTTCGTGTAAGTTGAAACTGCCGCTGGGATGTATGAAATCCTAGGCACTTGCTCTGGAGTTAGGTAGACTGTTTCAGTAGCGTTTGGAGTCCATTTGGAGAAAACGTCCCATCCCATGACGGCGTCCACTTTCTTGAGGACTATCAAGGAAG
>JAPKXP010000042.1 GCA_026394745.1 Candidatus Altarchaeota archaeon | reverse complement strand
GAGAGAGACTACCTTACGGGGGTGGAAGGAGTATACCTGGTCGGAGAAGGGAGGAAGCTTTCGCATGATGAAGCACGCAAGTTAGCAGAGGAATACTGCCAGTTCGTACTGAACCGGTACAACACGAAGATAGCATTCGGCTTCAGCACCGCACGGCTTGACGTAATACACACCAAGGAGGAGATGAAAGGCGTCGGAGAGATTGACGTAGTCTTCTTCAACAGATCCTATGTCGGAGGAGTAGCTGTAGACAAGATCGACGACAGGATAATGACCAGGCAGGGAGTCGCGCCGACAGTCGCTTACTTGATGGGTGTGGAAGCAGCGGCGAACTTTGCGCTCGGCAGGGCCAACCCGTCCACCGGCAAAGTCATGTACGGCGACGGCGACGAGATAATACAGTTCGACAGGAACCTAAACGACCCGGCGGCGATGCCAAACGACTTGATAGTCGCCGACTTCAGCAGCATACTAGGAGACGTCACCTCCACATACAAGAAATTCACGCCAGAGTACGCAAAATGGCTTTCCGGACTTGTGAAGAGATGCGCGCAGCATGGAGCCGACGCCGACGAACTACGCTTGATAACGGTGTCTTACCTCAGGGGCTTGAGGGCCGAGTACGACAGGATAAGCAGGCCGGAGACGCTAGAGTCCCTGAGGGAGGATTTAGCCGAGTCATTTGCAGTCGGGGGGGATACCATCGGACGCCAGAGGTACGGGTGGGTGGGCTGCGACTACCTGGTGCCTAAAACATTACAGAGGATGGGGAATACGACTTCAAGACAGCTTGTCGAATCGATTCTAGCGGATGAAAGCCTGAAGGAATTCAGGAACGCCCTGCCTAAAGCAGAGCAGATATTCAAATAAAAAAAAAGAAAATAAAAAAAAGTTAGAGAAGCTTCTTCTTGTAAGCCAGCTCCGCGTTCAGTATTCCACCGCCTGCGGCACCGCGCACCGTGTTGTGGGACAAGCCCACGAAGCGTATGTCGAAGACGTTGCACTGCCTAAGCCTGCCGATAGACACCGCCATAGCCTTGTCGGCGTCGCGGTCCTTCCTAGGCTGAGGCCTGTTCGCCTCAGGCAGGTAGATTATGGGCTGCTTCGGAGCAGAAGGCAAGTCCAGCTCCTGCGGCAAAGCGCGGAACTCCCTCCAGATTCTAAGGACCTCTTCGAGTGCCGGCTTCCTGCCGCTGAACCCGACGCTGACGCACGCCGTATGACCGTCAACTACCGGAACCCGGTTGCAGTGGGCTGAAATCCTTATGGAATCGCTGTTCACGAACTTCCCGCCCTCTATGCGACCCAGAATCTTCAGAGGCTCCTTCTCCGACTTCTCCTCCTCGCCGCCGATGTAGGGTATTATGTTGTCGACTATGTCCAGCGATGCGACGCCAGGGTAACCAGCCCCGGAGACGGCCTGCAGGGTAGTCAAAATCATCCGATCCACGTCGTACCCGGCCTTAATCAACGCGTAAACTGGAGTCAGGTAGCTCTGGAGGCTGCAGTTCGGCTTGACTACAACGAAACCCTTCTTCCACCCGTGATTCTTCTTTTGGACTGGTATTATGTCAAGGTGCTGCGGATTGATTTCCGGGATAATCATCGGCACGTCCTCGGTCCACCTGTGGGCTGAAGAGTTGGAGAGGACGGGTATGCCTGCTGCAGCGTACTCGTTCTCAAGGTCTCGAACCACCTGCTTGTCCATCTCCATGGCCGAGAAAACAAAGTCGCAGCGGCCCACAGCCTTATCAACCTTGTTCGCGTCCTCTACCATGAGTCCTTGCACGGCATTTGGGATGCCGGTCGGCATATGCCACCTTCCGGCTACTGAGTCCGCGTACTTTTTGCCTGCGCTCTTCTCCGAAGCCGCTACGAAGGACACCTCGAACCAGGGGTGATTCTCAAGAAGACGCACGTAGTTCTGACCCACCATTCCTGTGGCACCCAGTACACCGACTTTAAGTTTGGCCATTTTGACTATATACTTTAACAATCATTTATAAATATATCCACTAAGGGATTAACTAAACCCCATCTTATATAAATTCCGGGATAAATTATAACGATGGCTTCAAGAGGACTGCTATTTTGGGTGTGCGTGATGATGCTCTCGTCTTGCGTGACAGCCAGCAGCCTCGGCGTCGGGCCATCCTCAGTTAGGGTCACGGGGGAGCGGGGCGCTCAAGTCAACAGGACCATCACAATAGCCACCGACTCTGAAACGGCCATATCCTGCACCCTCAACTCATCCGGCGACGTGGCAGGCTGGATTAAGGTTCCTTCAGGCTGGATTAACGTCGACCCTAAATCACAGAAAGACGTGACTGTGACCTTCACCATCCCAAAGGACGCGCCGAGCGGCGAGTACTCCGGTGGCATAATAGTGACCTCAAAGAGCGAATCCAGCGTCAGCGGATTCACGGGCATGGGAGTCACGCCTTCGATAAAGGTGAGGGTGACCATCGAGGTCGTTGAAAACGCCAGCGGAGCCTTCAACGTGACTGGAGTGCGCGTGCCAGACGGCGTGAATCCCGGGGAAGACATACCTCTCGAGATATCCTTCATGAGCAGGGAGCAGTTCTGGATTAAACCATTAATAAGCGTTCGGGTCTTGGACTCCAGCATGCAGGAGGAGTATGCGATGGTCAACGACAACTTCACATTGCTTCCGGGAGCAGACGAAACGGTGCTTTTCACCATTCCCTCAGGCAACCTCAGAGGCACAACGCACTTCATCCTGGTTAACGTGACTTGGAGGGGAGTCAAGCTCTGGAACAGCATGCTTCAGCTCAGGATAAACTCCTCATCTGAAGAACGCCCCGTCGAGGTAGTTTCAGGAGACATGGTCTCGCTTAATGCTGAAGGGGACGCGCTATACAAGGGCAAGCCTGTGCTGATTAAGGCTATGTTTAGGAATTCCGGCAACGCGCCAGTCCTCGCCTCCCTGAAGCTGAACGTCTCCAGAGGCGTTTCAAGCGAGTACATTGAGACGCAGGAGAGGGCTGTGCAGCCAGGCGATGAGGCAGACTACGTCGCACAGTATGTTCCGAAATCCTACGGGTTCTATGAGGCTGAAGGATTCATCGAGTACTCGGGACTGAAGACAGACTCGTTGAGGGCTGGATTCATGGTGCACGAGTCCGCTGAGGGGCAGCTGGAGGGGACGCCGCTCTGGAAGTATCTGGTCGCCGCGGGGATAATAGTGTTGATTGCGGTTGTAGTAGCCTTTGCCGTGTGGAAGACTTTTTCTGTTAGGAAGAAAAAGGGTAAAAAGAACTAATGTAGTCAGAACTTACCGATGAAATGCAGCATCCCTATGAAAGCTATGAAGACTATCACGAAAGTAACTATAATCACGAGATTCATGCCATTATTGTCCTGCGATGACGGCGCCGCACCCTCTATCGTAGACGGGGTGTAGGAATAACATACCCCCGTGTTGTTTCCTCCGCAGTTGCAGGATACGATTTCAGCCTCCTTAAAGCATGACTTGAGACCCATCCCCATGTCGCCGCAGTACTTGATGCAGTGGCCGAGGCAAAGCTGGCACTGGGGATGGGATTCGTTCGTGCAGCAGTCCGGCGCGCTGTTGCCGTCCGAGTCTAGTTCAACGCTGCAGTACCGCGTAGTACCCCCGCAGATTGTAGTGCTTGTCGAAGTGGTTGTGGATGTCGAGGGAGTGGGCAGCGGGGTTAAAGTAGAGTTAATATATTGCGTGGTCTCGAACCTGGAGCTACCGGGAGGCTCATAGTTTAGTCCAGAGTACAACGCAGGGTCGTCAAGATTAATCGTGGATGTGGTCGTCGAGGACGTCGTGGTTGAAGTCGAAGTAGACGAGGAAGAGGTGGTGGTGGATTGTATGGGTTGCGCATGGACGCTCAAGACCAACGACGAAACCGCAAGCGCTAGCAGCATAACCGAAAAAATTGTTTTCAACATGCTCAACCTCGCGGTAAATAATATACTTTTTATAATAGAAATATACTTTCATTAACATATTAAAGGGAGATCGCTTAGAATGACGCTTAAAGTGCTTATGGTGGTGGCGCCAAGGAACTTTCGTGACGAGGAACTGTTTACCCCAAAGAAGATTCTGGAGGACGCCGGCGTGAAAGTGAGCGTGGCCTCCAGGGGCGTGAATGAGGCTACTGGCGCGGTAGGGGCGAGAGTGAACGTGGACGTTGACGTAAGCCAGGCTAATGCTGCGGACTACGACGCAGTCGTCTTCATAGGAGGCGCTGGAGCCGCAGTATACTTCAACGACCCAGTCGTGCTTAAACTCGCTGGAGAGAGCTTCAGCGCAGGAAAGCTTACGGCGGCAATATGCATCGCGCCTTCCATACTCGCGAACGCCGGAATACTGCAAGGCAGGAAAGCCACGTCATTCCCATCCGAGAAAGGCAACCTAGTCTCCAAGGGCGCGACTTACGTCAGCCAGCCGGTCGTCGAAGACGGCTTAATCGTGACCGCAGTAGGGCCCCAAGCAGCAGGTGGATTCGGCAGGAAACTGGTCGGAAAGCTGACCAGATGAACTTATTAACCTGTATTACAGTCAATATTATGCCCAACATAAGCGAAGACTCCTGTGACGAAGTGATCAGCGAGAGCATGTAGCATTGGGCTACACTAAGGAGCATGAAAATGCTCCGGACTGTGTCGATTGCCGCAAAGCAATCTAACACATTGCGCTGGAAAACGGCTCTTGTACGACCATGAACCCCACAAGGTTCAAGGGGGAGTGATGCCCTCCAATCCGGGGTGAATGCAACCCAACCCCAGCGCAAAACACATCCTAAACGCAGCTTATAAAGGATAAATTCTATATTGTTAGATACATTTTCAGTTGATTTTTTGGAGGGATAAGGTAAGATGGAGTACGTTTACAGTGCCATGCTTTTGCATTCCGCAGGAAAGAAGATTGACGAGGCAAGCGTGAAGGCGATACTGAAGGCCACCGGAGTTGAGGCTAACGAATCCCGGGTTAAGGCTTTGGTCGCATCGCTTGAGGGAGTCAACATA
>JAPKXP010000186.1 GCA_026394745.1 Candidatus Altarchaeota archaeon | reverse complement strand
GAACTCCATGTTCGCCATTAAATTGTAGAATTCTTTCTCGTTTCTTTTCAGGTCTGCGTTCTTGTCGTATAATGTGTCTGCCTGCGCTATGTTTCTTGCTACGCGTTGGAAGAGCTGTTTTGGCGTTTCGGTATCTTTCCCGCATTCGTCTTTTATGAGGTATCTCCTCTCCAAGACTTTTATCGCGTTCATGGAGAGTTTCACGTCGTCGTCGACCCCGAGAAGCGATTTAGCCTCGCGTATCTGCTTTCTTTCCTGGCGGTATATTATGTACGCCTTTGCTATCTCCGGTGTGCTATCCACTATAAGCGTTTTTTCAACGACGTCCTGTATTTCTTCGACTGTGGGTGTACTGCCTTTGAATTTTTTGTTGAGTGTTTGGGTTACCTTTTCCGCTAGCCTGTCCGCTTCCTTTCCGTCTTTCCCTTCGACAGCGTTTATGGCTTTCTCTATGGCGTCTCTTATCCTGTTCTTGCTGAATTTTACTGTGCTGCCGTCCCTCTTTTTTATTTTTGTTATCACTCCGACACCCCTGATAGAAAGAAGAATATTTTGGGATTATTACTTTGTCTTGTTGGAATATATACCTTCCCGATTATTCTACGGATTCTACCCTTTTGACTCCATCAACCTCCTTTTTAAGCGTCTGTTCTATGCCATGTTGCAGGGTCATTTGGGACATTGGGCATCCGTGGCATGCTCCTTTTAGTTTTACCTTTACTACTCCGTTTTTCACATCCACCAGTTCCACGTCGCCGCCGTCCATCTGGAGCATTGGCCGTATTTTCTCTATTGTTTTCCTCACCTTCTTTTCGATGTTTTCTTCCATTTCACACCTCATGTAGTGCCTAAATTTACGTGCCTATCCGTATTGCGCCGCTAATGTCCTTCAATGTCCTTATGGCAGACAAGCAAGCCAGATAGGACGTCTTCGGGTTTGTTGGCGAGGGCACGTTCTCAACCCTTGAATATAGACTGCCCGACTCGCATGTGACGAACACCTCATGCACATTCCTTTTGACTTTCGGGTCGACTACGAGCTTGACGCACGTTTTATTCCCTCCGATACCGGCTAGCGACAGAACTGCAGATACGTTCACGTTCGCTGGGAAAAGACGTACCGCTTTAGAGGCGGGGCCGTTGAAAATAACTTTTCTGCTTTTGACTTTCTCGAATCCGCTTACCGCCTTCGGATTCTTGGTCGTCTGCAGTACAACACTCCTTATCCTACCCACTGAAGCGGACTTTAGCCCGTCAACGCCCGAAATCGCCCCCGACGGGATGTAAACCCGCACCTTGTTTCTTTTCGCTGTTGAAATGAGGGAGTCGAATAATCTCTCATCGAGGAGAGCGCCGACGCTCATAGTCAGTAGTGACTTTCGAGCCGAAAGAATCCTTTTCGCGTGCTCTCTTACCGCGTTCTGCGAAGCCGCCTCAACGATTATGTCTGTTCCGGCAAGCAGTTCATTGAACGTCTTGCAAATCCTCGGCTTGTTCCTTAATCTGGAGGCAAGAACGCGTGCCTTGTTTAACTCAATATCGTAGACGGAAACGAGTTTACCGTCAACTTCCCCCCTATCCACCGCTTTTGCTATAACGAGCCCAATGCTTCCGCATCCTAACAAACCAATCTTCAACCTCTAACCCCCATTGTAAATCAAACTTCATAAGGAATTATGTCTTGTCTGATAAATACTTTATCGACTATAACCCCCGCGACAAGCTTTGTGGCGTTCACCAAGTCGCCTGCCGACCTAGTCCTTGAAATCTGCCTTCCGACGAACTCCATGTCGAGGAAGTATCTCCTCATTGCGTACAGCTGAAGGGTGTCCACATCATACTTTTTGAACTCCTCGGGCACGAGGTAAGGCACGTCTGAGGCCCCTGCCATGAAATACATCCATGCGTTGTTGGAGATAAGCTTGTTTTCAGTGCAGTAGTCCATCAACCTCGTCTTTGGAAGTATTATCGTGGGTGTGAAGAACACGTCGTCCGGGTCGAGTTCAAGGGCGAATTTTACCGTCTGGTCTATTTCACCGCGGGTCTCCCCCATGTGCCCTACCATAAAATAAGCCGATGTCTTTATCCCCAACTCCCTGCATTTTTTGAACGTATTAAAATACTGTTTGTCTGAAATCCTCTTCCCTAAGCTAAACCTTATCCTCTCGACCCCAGACTCGACCCCGAAAGATATCCTGTCGCACCCTGAAGACACCATAAGTTCCAGTAATTTCTCGTCAACGAGGTCGGTTCTGGTTGCGCAAGTCCATTTCATTTCAGGATAGGACTTCTTTACGGTATTGCAGAACTCGACGACGAAGTCCCGTTTCAACGTGAACACGTTGTCGACGAAGCCTATGAAGTCCGGTTTCAACGCATCCAAAACGATGCCGACTTCCTCCATGACGTTCTTGATGCCACGCTGCCTAAAACAGCTTCCTGCCGTAGTGCAGTAAGTGCACCCGAAAGGGCATCCCCTTGACGTTATTATGGAGACGTAGTTGTATCTCTCTGTTTCAAAGAGGTGCCTTGACGGGAAACCTAGGGAGTCGAGGTTTGCTACTGGGGTGTGGTTGTTTATGATTAGGCCGCCGGAATCCCCCCGGATCAATCCTTCAATGTCCTCAAGCCTTCCTTCACCACGCAGTACCCTCCTGCACAATAAGGCAAGCGAGTAATCCGCCTCGCCCATTATGCCGTAATCCGCGCCGATAACGCCGACTACGTCCGGGTCTGCCGTGACGTGCGGCCCCCCGACCACAATAATCCCCCTGAAGTCAGACCCCTTCAAGCACCGTATCACGCTGTACGCCTGCCTAAGCCCCATGCTGGTGAGGCTGAAGCAGAGCATCCTAGGGTTGATTTCAAGTATCTTAGAGGAGATTTCAGGGATACTCCAGTCCCTGTGTAACGTAAGGTCTAGTATCTTGACGCTGAATCCAGACGATTCAAGAGCTGAAGCGAGATACGCTACCCCCAAGGGGATTGTCGTAAGGAAACGGCCCCTCCTCTCGATTATAGTCTCGTAGGACGGGTAGACCAGCAGTACGTCAGCGCCAGAATCCACCTTCCTAATACTGGAAGTCACCCCCCTCACCTATACCCCTGGCCGTCGCCTGTACCTTCTACGCTAAAGGCGTTGTCCTTGCTCAGGCCCTCCACGAGTGAACCGTACTTGTCCTTCAGCTGGTGTTCAATGGATTTAGCCTCCTTAAGGCTTTTCTCGAAATGCTTCGCTTCTATGTATTCCGACCCTTCAAGTATGGCATAGTCCCCTGCAAGCCTTATCACTCCACCCAAGTCTCTTAATCGCAGAGTCAAGGCGTTATTCACTTTATCCACGTTCTTCGCCCTCTTCCCAGCCTCCTCTATGATGCTCAATACGACTTCCCTCATTGCGTGCGGAATCCTACCGTCTATCACAATCTCCTGAGCCACAAACTGTAGCATGGCATCCCTGTTTTCAGGGGTGTCCGGCATCGTGCTGTCCAAAAGTATCTCATATCCGTTCCCGAGTATTCTGCTGCGGAGTGGCGGCAGTATGCCTTGGACGTCTTTTATGTTGCATGCTCCGACGAAAAGGA
>JAPKXP010000052.1 GCA_026394745.1 Candidatus Altarchaeota archaeon | reverse complement strand
TTACCCGTATTTTTCCTTTAGGGCATACTACGGTGGAGTCTTCTGGGATGTCGTCGACTATCACTGATAGCGCTCCTATCCTGGAGTTCTTTTTTATCGTTACCGGCCCGAGTATTGCAGCTCCTACGCCTATTGTCACGTTGTCTTCTATCGTCGGGTGTCTCTTGTCTCCTTTATTGTCTCTCCACCAGCCGTGGCCGCCGAGGGTTACTCCGTGGTATAGCATTACGTTGTCTCCTATTTCGGCGGTCTCTCCAATAACGACTCCGGTAGCGTGGTCTATGAAGAAGTTTCTCCCTATCTTCGCCGCAGGGTGTATCTCTGCGCCGGTTAGGAACCTTCCGAAGTATGAGATGGCACGCGGCAGTACCGGGACTCCGAACCTGTGTAGGGCATGCGCTATCCGGTACAATATTATCGCCTGTACTCCGGGATAAAATAAAACTTCAACGAACCCGAGTCCGCCCTTCAACGCGGGATCCTTCTCGTAAGCCGTTTTTATCGTGTCAAACATTTTTCCTCTCCTCGTAGAGCAGCGTTGATAGGTAGCGTTCTCCAGTGTCGGGGAGTATCACAACGACCCTGTTTCCTTTTCCGAGCCTCTTCGCGACTTGGAGAGCGGCCCATGTGTTCGCTCCTGCCGATATTCCCGCGAGTATTCCTTCCTCTTTCGCGAGGCGTTCGGACGTGGCGAACGCATCCTCATTCGAAACTTTTATCACCTCGTCAACCAAGTCCTTCCGGAAGATGTCCGGCACGAATCCTGCGCCTATGCCTTGAATCTTGTGTGGTCCGGGCTGGCCTCCAGAAAGTACTGGCGAGTCGCTTGGCTCTACTGCGATGAATTTTGCATTCGGGAGCTTAGGCTTGAACACTGTTGCGACGCCGGTTATCGTTCCGCCCGTGCCGACGCCGGCGACGAAGGCGTTGAACGTCTTGAGGTCGAAGAGTATCTCCTGCGCGGTGGTTTCGATGTGCGCCTTCACGTTAGCCTGGTTCTTGAACTGCTGTGGAATGTAGACGTGCGGGTCCTGCGCTGACAGCTCTTCGGCTTTTGCGACAGCACCTTTCATTCCTTTCGCCCCTTCAGTCAGGACGAGTTCTGCGCCGAACGCCTTCAAGATTTTCCTGCGTTCTAGGCTCATCGTCTCGGGCATCGTGAGCTTCAGCTTGTATCCTTTGACTGCTGCGACCATCGCAAGGCCTATTCCGGTGTTTCCTGACGTAGGCTCTACTATGATGCTGTCTTTCTTCAGTAGTCCCTGCTTTTCGGCCTCGCTTATCATGTAGAGCGCTATCCTGTCTTTCACCGACGAGCCGGGGTTGAAGGACTCTATCTTGGCTATAATCTCGGCGTCATTCGGCCCAGTCATCTTGTTTAATTTCACGTGGGGCGTTCCGCCTATTGTTTCGAGTATGTTTTTATGTATCATTGGATCACCTTGAATTTTTTTTTATGTTGATGTGGGAAAAAGCAGGAGGGTTTAGATTAGTCCTTGAGAATTTAGTCTCGGTGTGGGCTGTTTAGAGCCTACACTCGGGAAGACAACAGCGGCGGTTACATATTCCGGCATTTATAGGTCTTGAATCCATGTTAACGATTGTTAATTATACGTCAAACTAATATAAAAGCTTAACCCTTGTTAATTTAATACGATGAAACTTCCGTGCGAAAAAGCCCTCTGGTACACGCTGCCCAGGATAAGGGCCGAACTGGCAAAAGAGCTCGTGAAAAAAGGCGTAAGCCAGAATGAAGCAGCGGAAAAACTGGGGATAACCCCCTCAGCAGTATCCCAGTACCTGCACAAAAAACGCGGCGAACACACTAAACTATCGGCACAAGAGAAAACCATGATTGAAAAGGCCGCTAAGGAGATAATGGAGGTAGGAAGTGAAAAAGTCGTTTCAAAACTCATATGCCAGTGCTGCCGCAAAATAAACGACTAGGGTTGGATTAGGTAAAAAGAGGGGGAAATAGAAAAAAACGCTTTCCCAATTACCTGAAGGAATAGCTTTTAATCTGCTTAATTGAGGATTTACCTCTTCTTTGCAGACTTCTTAGCTTTAGCCTTCTTTTTAACAGGCTTCTTTTTGCTTGGCATTTAATTCACCTACTTAATTATTCTCCTAGACGCTTATAAGTGGTCGATTTCTCTCGAGAAAGTCCACGAGCACATTCCCGAGAGTATTATTGTACACGAGGAACGCATCGTGACCGTAGGGAAGGTCCAGTTCCTTGTAGACTGCAGGCACTCCTGCTTCCGCGAGTCCGTGGAATATCTCCTCTACTTGTTCGGGCGGGTAAAGCCAGTCGGACGTGAAAGAAACCAGGAAGAATTTCGCCTTCACGCCGTTGAATACTTCATGCAAACTTCTGGTTCCACCCCCCGTTAAATCAAACTGGTCTATGGCGTAGGTTATGTACAAGTAGCTGTTGGCGTCGAATCTTCGAACGAAGCTCTTGCCCTTGTACCGGAAGTAGCTCTGAACTTCGAACTCTATGCCGAACTTTCTGCCGTTCGCCTTGCTCTTCTTTTCTCTTGCGAACTTCCTTAGGAGCGTGTCCTGGCTTAGGTAAGTGACGTGCCCTATCTGCCTTGCCAGCGAGAGTCCGTTCTTAGGCTGGCCTCTGCCGTAGTAGCTGCCCTTGTGCCATTCCGGGTCGTTTAGTATCGCCTGCCTGCCTATCTCGTGGAACACGATGCCGAGCGGGTACTGCCTGGCTGCTGTAGCTATCACTATCGCGGTCTGGACTGCGTCAGGATAGTTTACAGCCCACTCTAGAACCTGCATTCCGCCAAGGCTTCCGCCCGTCACGCAGAAAAGCTTCTTTATGCCGAAGTGGTCTACGAGCTTTTTTTGGGCGCGCACCATGTCCCTCACTGTTATCAGCGGGAATTCTAGGCCGTACGGCTTCTTGGTTTTCGGGTTTATCGAAGACGGCCCTGTCGAGCCCTTGCATCCGCCGATTATGTTCGAGCATATCAGGAAGTATTTTCTTGTGTCGAATGTCTTTCCGGGGCCGATTGCTATGTCGTACCAGCCGTGCTTCCTGCTGTTCTTCCTGTGCTTGCCGGCGGCGTGGTCGTCTCCGCTGAGGGCGTGGCAGATGAGGACTGCGTTGCTCTTGTCCTGGT
>JAPKXP010000081.1 GCA_026394745.1 Candidatus Altarchaeota archaeon | reverse complement strand
AGGGAGGGTATCGCCTGTATAGAGTACTTGTACTTCACGTACTCCGGCGCGTCCAGGCTCTCGTCGGGGAGGTATATCGGCTCCCTCCTGAAGTTTATGTCGCGCATGCAGGAGTTTATCGTCTTGAGGACGGAATCGACTCTCGATTCCAGCTCTTCGATACTCTTGAGAGTCTTGTAGTCGCTCCTTCCGGAAATGCGGAAGAAGTAGGTTGCGTGCCCGCCTGGGCTGGATTCTTCCGTGCCTTCGACAGCCGGCTGCGCCTGGACGTTGACGGCCTCCATCGCGACCGCGTTGCCGGGCGTCTTCGAGTCTAAACCGTATATCGGAATCAGGAACCAGATGTATTCTCCGGTCAGGTCGCCCATGAGGCCGCGCTTCAAGCCGATGCTAATTTTGTCTTTCTGACCCAATGACTTCAGGAACTCGTAGCTCTCCTTGATGGCTGATGCGGAAACCCTTTTTTCGAGCTTCGCCCACAAGTCAGGCGAAACGGACGCCAGCTCACTCTTGGTGGCCGCGCGGCCGTCCCTCATAACCCTCGACGCCTTCCTTACGACGGCGGGGTCCAGGCCTGGGATGAGCTCCTTGAGAATCATCTGCGTTTTAAGCGAGAGCTCGTTCATGCAGTCTGAAAGAGACTTGACCGCGTAATCGAACCTGCGGCCCATCTTCGACAAGACGAGCTTCCTGCCCTGCTCGCTTGAAATCGTGAGTGAGTAGTCTTCGGCCTTAAAGTCCGAGACTTCGCCGTAAGGAATCCTGACCAGGCTGCCCTTCTCCGGAATGAGGACTACGGCGGTCTCGTAGAACCGGAGCGAACAATTGCCCTTACTCTTTTCAACGCCGGACTCGTCGCAGAAAACGTACTCAGCCTCGATGCCGGACGCCTTCTCGGACTCCTCCATCAGCATGTCCTTAATCAACAGCTCATTGCGCAACTTGGACAGGACGCGGACGAAATCCTCGAATGAATAGCCGAGCTCTGTCAAGACGAGCTTCTCGCCGGAGGAGACGACAAGCTCCACAGTATAATCAACGGGACTGATGTCAACCAAATCACGGAAGGAATACAACAAAGCCTCCCCGGACTTAGGCTTCAACGACAAAGTACCGGAGTCGCCGTCGATGGACGCCTTAGCGCCACCGCCCTCGACAACTTTCCCCAACGGATCAAAAAGAGAATAACTTAACGGACAGTCCATAACAACTAATTGATAATAGAGAAATAAATAAATCAAAGGTGAAAAAATAAGCCGGCTGGACGAGCTATATCATCCTGCCCCTGATTTTTTTGTTAAAGCACCAATCCGCGCATAAATGAAATTTATTATTGCTGAGAGGACTGAGGCTGTAATCCACCAGTACAGTGTCGTGAGGATTAATGAAATCGCAAGCTTTGCTGGTTCGGACGTGTTCACGTACGTGTTGGGTTCGCAGTCTCCGTAGACCGAGATTACGGACAGCGGCATGTAGAGCAGGGTGTAGTCGTAGGGGTCGTAGCATTCGGGGTTTGAGGGCGTCTGGTGGTATGCGGTGATGGGCAGGGTGGTTGCCGCGTATGCTGCGGAGACGGCGAGTAGGATAATCCAGACCGCCGCGTTCAATGCGCGCGGCTTGAACAGGCTGAATCTGCTTTTGGCGTAAATCAGGTACCAGATCACGCCGTTGACTATCATGGCGGAGAGAGCGGGTAGCATGCAGACGATGCTGCAGGTGGAGTCGTCGCCGAGGCTCAGGGGTATGAACGAAATCAACATGGGCAGCCACATTATGGAGGCTACCGCAGGCATGGTGAGGGAGAATACCGCTAGTTCCGCGATTGATTCCGTGATTGGCGGGTGCTGCAGCAGTGATGAAGCTGTCAACGCCCAGACGAGCGGTCCTGATGAGCCGTATAGTCCGCATAGGAAAGCGAGGGCTAATTTCTTGTTGTCGCTTATTAGTTCAGTGAGTTTCATACAGCAGTTGTTAAGTATGAGTATTATATAGAGATATTACTTTTTTATGTAAAATCAGTAAAATCGTCTTTATCTTATGTAGGTGGGCGTTTCGTTGATGAATTCTTGTTGTCTTTCAGCTGCTTTCTTTTGGTTGTCTATCATCTTGCTCATCTTGCCTATCTGGACTTCGGTTTCTTTGGCTTTCTTGGCTATTTCGGTCATGTCTATTTTGATGCCGAGTATTTTCGTTAGGACTTCCAAGACGGACTCCGCACTTTTGGCGTCGATGATTTGGCCGTGGGTTTCGCCCATCAGGCATACTGCTTCCATGCCGCTCAGTTGAGCGAACGCGAGTAGTAGTCCGCTGGCGCCGAAGATTGCGCCTCCGCCGCGGAAGATTACTCCGTATGGTTCGAGTTCTGTCACGAGCTTCTTGTCTGTGGCGGCGCCGAAGACGCGCGGCTTGCTGGTTATGGAGCCCGTGCCTAGCCCGCCGAGAGTGTATACCCTCTTGACGTTGAATTGCTTTATCGCCTCGATGGTTTTTTCGGCGAGCTGGTATTGGCCGTCCGGGGTTATGCCCTGGAAGTCGCCGGCGAGTATGATTATGTCGCGGGAGCCCTTCCAGTAGTAGAGCTCCATCTTGACGATGTCGATGGTGCCGTCGTCGGTTATGGAGACCTGCGGAGGCAGGTAGGGAGAGTATATTTCAGCGAACTTTTTCGCATGCAGCTCGTCGAGCAGGTGGTCTCCGGCAATCTTTCCGACGAGGCCGATGCCTGGCAGTCCCTCGACCAGCACCGCGTCCTTCAGCTCCGGCTTCTCCAGGAATTTTATGACTACTGCGTCCATCTTCTACTCCATCGCTTTCTTCATCATGCGCCTGTACTTGCCGTACTTGTCTTCAGGCGAGTACTTCGGCGGCTGGGCGTGAAACGTTTTCAAAGCGCACTTCGGGCATGATGTTTCGAGCGTGTAGGTCCCGCACGAAGGACACTTCATTATCCTCATTACAAACACGCAGAGGCATATTCAATCGAACTCCCCTGCGTCTCACCTCCTAACGTTGTGTTCATTTTGCGTGTTTGTAAGTCATGCTCCGCCCTTCAGGGTGGAGCATGCTAATTTTTACTTGTGCTCCAGCTCCCGGTGGAATACTCCCTCGCCCTTGTGGCTTTCGATGTAGGTTATGCCCTGGTCTACCGCGGTCTTGAGCAGCTTCTCGGCGT
>JAPKXP010000199.1 GCA_026394745.1 Candidatus Altarchaeota archaeon | reverse complement strand
AGCTCCTCCTCCTCCAGCAGCATCATGGTGGGGCGGTGGAGACCCTCTTGCCCAGACGATTACCGTAACTAATGATATGTTCATCAAGCAGGTAAAGCTTATCTATACACAGAAACCTGCCGTATGGACAGAGGTACGTCTTGTAGAGTGCGCCATCGGGTATCCTGACAGGAAGAAAGTTATGGCTGTAAAGCGACTGCTTCCGAATGACATCGTTCTCGATTCCTGGACAACTTTTCAGTTTGATAACATTGTCTATATTAAAGAGGGTGAGCAGTACGCTTTAATCATAGCTTGCCCAGACCCGTCTGCACGTATCAGGGTGGCTGAACTCGGCGCGTGGGATTTACCTCATAACCGGTGGATAACTTCTCAGGTTTATGAATCCGGCGTTATGTTACAGTCCGCCGATGCAAATACCTGGACTCCGCTGCAAAGCGAGGACTTGACTATGGTTCTGGAACGTTTTGATTTCCAGACTTCCTCAGTCGTAAGCCTCGGCTCTATCAATGTCAATGACGCAACTGACCTTATGCTTCTGACAGGCGTTGACAGATATCCTGATACCAGCGTTTCTTTCAGGGCAGTCCTCGTCAACAGGAACAACGAAGCATATAACTTATCTCCATATGCGCCTATTGAAATACCGAAGTATACAGGGGCGGTCACATTAGTTGGAACGCTGACCTCTACGAACTCAAGGTATACTCCGCTTATCGAAGGCGACGTCATGCTTGCTACCGGTACTCTGGAAGAAACTTCGACGTATGCTTGCAGGAGCTTTCCGGTAACAGGAGACAGGCTGAAGGTTTATCTTGATATTCTTGAAAACAATCCAGCGGTTATCACCGTCTATTATCAGGACGGCTCGCAGAATTGGGTTCAGATGACAAGAGATACCAACAACTCAAATCCGATTGGCGATGGATGGGTGGAAATGCCGTTTGTCTATGACAATCCTGGTGTTACTTACACCAAGATAAAGATTAAGATGTCAACGACAAATGACACAGCACGTCCGTATGCCAAGAACCTCAGAGCAGTAGTAGTAAACCAGTAAATCGAATAGTGAGGGAGGGGTAAAACCCTCCCTCACAATTTTTAATGGAGGATAGAAATGTACACTACTCCAAACAGAGGGTACAGAGCACCGGAGCCGGGCGATTACGTCATTCAATCTCTGGACGCGTTAAAAGAGACCATATCTAAGTTGGACACCGACGTTGCCAGTCTGCGGCAGCAGAGTGTTGACGGCGGAATAACTGTAAAAGAACAAGACGGCCTCCCCACTGTCATGAATGTTAAAGAGCTTCGAGTTCCCTCAGGAGCTTTGCACGATGACGGCAACGGGGCTGTTTCTTTTGTACTTGGCGGAGGCTTAGGCGGTGAGTCGGTTATCTTTGAGAAAGGCCCTGCCGACTTCGTTCTTGATGTACTATTAAATTTGTATTATATCGACTGCGCTCACGGACTTGAGCGAGCAGTTGTCTTGTGTCAGGTTTTTGACGCTGAGAATAATCAGATACTTCCAGCGAAAACGCAGTGCATAAATCCGCTTGTAGTTCGAGTATTCTTTACCGATGTGCCAAACCAGACAATCAGAGCTGTGGTATGCAGCGGCATAACAAAAACAATTAAAGATAATAATTTCTCTAATAGGCTTCCAGAAGGATACGATGACGCAGTAGTAGGCTACACTTGGGGTTCGCTGTGGATTTTTGGCGAAAGAATATTTATTTGCACAGCTCCTACCGTCGGCAGTGCTGTATGGACAGAACTTGTTTCAATGCGCCAAGTACGAAAAGCAGCCATAATATTTGGATAAGGGAATAAAATGTATACTACATCACGAGGATACCAAGTCCCTGAGGGGACAGACCTTCTCCGTGAAAGTATAAGATATCTTCAGTACACGATTAACAAGCTAAACGACGAGCAGGCAAATAATACGTCACATTCCCATTTTTTCAAGAATTTATCTGACGTTGACGACTATGCCGGAAAAGCCTTGCAGTCCGTTATTGTTAAGCCTACTGAAGAGGGGTTGACATATAAAACTCTTATCACTTTTACTGAGGAGCAGCTCCAGAATAATGCTGGCAGAGTTGTTAGGGCAAGCTTGGATGGACAGGGGATAGAGTTTATCTCTACTTTTGTTTCGAGAGAGGAATATACTGTCGCATCGTATTCCGAGGCTAACGGAGAATATTACATTGACTGCCCTCATAGCTTATCTTCAAGAGTTTTGAGCGTAGTTGTGTGTGACGCAGGCTCTTTTGAAGTTATTCTGCCGAAGCGTGTTATGTTTGTCACAGCCCATCAAGTTCGTATATCATTTGGGACACCACCCGGAACAATTAAGATAGTCTTAATAGGTTAAGGAGATT
>JAPKXP010000155.1 GCA_026394745.1 Candidatus Altarchaeota archaeon | reverse complement strand
AGTCGTACAAGGCAGTCGAGAAAGCGTGCGGGGAGCTGAACATAAAGTTTAGTAACCTGCTGTCAAAAGAAACCCAAAAGAAGCTTTCCGGCGACAGCGGACTCCTGAGGAAGGACGACGCCTTAAAGGATTTGGAGGAGGGAATAAGATGTCTACTGCAAGATTCCACGTGACAGGCGAAAACATGCTTTGGCTGCAGGCCAGGATACAGGAGGAGATTCAAGCGCAGGGATTGGAGGGCACTGCAGTAACCGCCGGAAAGAACACGATAGCGGTGATAGTGGAGGGGGATAAGGGAAAGATAAGCGACTTGTATGACAACCTCGTCAGGCTTAACCCCTCAGGACTCAAGTTCAGCAAGATAACTTCCGGCGAATACGACGCCACGGAAAAGACGACGAGAGACCTGATGCTCACAAGCAGCATGGACGTTATGCTCCGGCTTCTTGAGAAAATCGAGGAGAACACGCGTGATATGAACAGGAAGCTTGATGGAGTGCTTGGCAAAAAGACCGAAACCGCAATAAGCAGCGAATCGTCAAACGCCTTCACAAGCATATTCGGAAGCGACTGATATTTACCTGCTTGAGAGGAGAAGAAGCTTCTGCTTTAACTCCTGAATCTTACGGTGGTATCCCTTCTGTTTTTCAGTCCTGACTATGGGGCTTTCGCTGCCAGTCCGAAGGTCCCGGACGAGCTTCTGGTAATGCGAAAGCTCAGCCTCAAGCCTAGCCTTCTCGGCGCCCATCTTGGCCTTTGCGCTGGCTGAAAGTCTAGCCATGAGATAATATATTGAACGAAACGTTAAATAGGTTATTACGATGGAGGTAATACCTGCGATAGACGTCATGGGAGGACGGTGCGTGCAGCTAGTCGGCGGCAGGCCTGAGACCAAAGTAGACTACGGCGACCCTGTGGAGGTAGCCTTGAAATGGAAGCAGGCTGGAGCTAGGATTCTGCACGTCGTCGACCTGGACGCCGCCCTCGGAACCGGGAGCAACATCAAGCTGGTTGGGGGGATAATGAGGTCGACCGGGCTTCAGGTAAACTTTGGCGGAGGAATAAGAACTGTCGATTACGCGAGGAAGGTGCTTGAATCGGGCGTCGACAGAATCGTTCTAGGGACTTTCTTGATTGAGGATATGAAGCAGGGATTCAAGTTCACGAAAAAGCTGTCGGAGGAATACGGCAGCAAAAGACTCATCGGCTCTGTAGACAGTAGAGGAGGGTTTGTCGCAGTCAAGGGATGGACTGAAAGGACTGGGATTAAGGCAGCCGAACTGACTGCAATGGCCGAGGGTTTCGTCTGGGGATTCCTTTACACGAACGTGGACGTCGAGGGACAGATGAAAGGAGTCGACATTGAAGCGATAAAAAAAGTTGTGAAATCAACAAGTAAGCCGGTTATAGTCTCCGGAGGCGTCACCACGATACAAGACATAAAATCCGTAGGCGCGGCCGGCGGCTGGGGCGTAGTCCTGGGTAAAGCGCTTTACGAAGGCAGGATAGACCTGGCTAAGGCTTTGAGTGGAAAACAATGAATCTTTCGGATTTGAATAGGAAATACTTTCTCTGGCTGATACTTTTGGTGTACGTTTCCGCTCTCTTCCTCAACTCGCAGATGGCCCCGCAGAAGAGGAGCGACAGTGTAATAGGGATTCCAGAGTACGTGTTCGGAGACAGCATATACTACATGATGCTGACTGAAAACATCGTAAAAAACCACAGGCTCTACGTATACGACAGCATCGACGAAGTGGAAACCATGATAAAGGACAGCACAGTAAGCCTGGGCAAAGACAACAAAGTGTACATATCCTTCCCCCCATTATTGTCCGTTATGCTAGTCCCCGCCTACTTGATTGGAGGAACCGCCGGCGCCTACCTGTTCAACGCACTGCTCGGCTTCCTCACGTGCTATCTCATATACAAGACGTGCAAGCTATTTGCCGGCGAAGAAGCCTCAGCGGAAACCACAGTACTCTTCGCGCTGGGAACCATAATATTCACGTACAGCCAGGTGTTGTACGCCGAGGTCTTGACCGCCCTACTGACAATATCCTCATTCTACTTCATGATCCTGGCAGGCAGGAGGACTGAACACAGAAGGCGGAACCTTGTCCTCTCGGGGCTGCTCTCAGGGCTGCTGCTGTTAGCCAAAACTACCTTAGCTATCATACCCATAGCGCTGGTAGTGTACTACATCTCAAGGAACAGGCTGAAAAACATCCTCTTCCTAGTCGCGCCGATAGCACTGGTCACGGCCATATTCTTCAGCTATAACGCGCTAATCTTCGGCGGCCCGCTGACCACAGGCTACTCAAGGGAGATAATAGCCTACAAGACGCATAAGATCGTCATGGACCAGGGGGACGCCATGTTCTGGCGCAACAACCCGTTGGTAACAATGCCGCTGATGATACTGCTTATGCTGGCGACACAGCCCATCCTGATAGGGTCCGCAGCCGGAATAAACAGGAACTGGGGGGTGCGGGAAGTGAAGTACGCGACAGTGCTTTCGGCAATGCTGATATTCATCTACGGCCTGCGATTCAACCCCATCGGGTTCTGGTGCTGGTCAACAAGGCTTCTCACGCCGGTAATACCCCTGCTCGCCATACCCTTCGCAATCGCATACGAGAGGAAACAATTGGATAGAGGCCTGGTACTGACTCTGGCCGTCGCCTCGATAGCATTAACCCTGCTCAGCCTCGCACCAGTCTCATGGCATTTGTTCACGCAGTTCCCAATATCAAACTGGATTTACTACGAGCCGATATAAAATGTTTTTCGACGTGCACTGCCACCTGAACGACAAAAGGTTCGACAAGGATTTGGACGACGTGATAGAGAGGGCGGAAAAGTCCGGTGTGGCGGTGATAAACTCGACCGTCGAGCTATGCGAGATAAAAGAAGCGCTGGAATTCTGCAACAGATACGACAACGTCTACCTAACCATAGGCTGCAGCCCGACGGAATTCGACGAGGCGGAGATAGAGGGCATAATAAAAGAAATCAGACGAAACAAAGACAAAATCGTAGGAGTCGGCGAAGTAGGCCTGGACTACTACTGGGTCAAGGAGACGGAAAAACACGAAAAACAGAAAAAGAACTTCAGAAAGTTCATCGAACTATCCAATGAACTGAATCTCCCCCTGGTAGTCCACTCCAGAGAGTCAAACAAAGACGTCCTTGAAACCCTCGGAGAGCGCTCTACGCCGGCTTTAATGCACTGCTTCAGCGGAACCGCAGAAGAAGCGCAAGAGCTTATTAACCTAGGCTGCCTTATTTCGATACCAACCAGCGTCGCGCACTCAAAGCCCAGGCAGGACGTGGCAAAAAAAGTGCCGCTGGAACAAATGACCCTCGAGACGGACGCACCCTACATGGCGCCCGTGCCGAAGGCGAGGAACGAGCCAGCGAACGTGGTTTCAAGCGCAAAAAAGATTGCGGAAATCAAGGGAGTTGACGCGAAAGAGGTTGAGGAGGCGACGACGAGAAACGCCAAAAGGTTCTTTAGAATAAAATGACAATAAAGGCGGTTTTGTTCGACTGGGACGGAACCCTGTACGACATATTCGATTTCATAGTCAAAACTTACGGGCAGGTCATGAGGGAGAAGGGCCTGCGCGAGTGGAGCAGGCGGGAGTTCAGGGAGAAATTCAAGATAGACTGGCGTGACACACTCAAGGACATGGGCCTCGAAGAGCATGAGGAATACCTTGTCGGCGTATGGAAGAGGAACCTCGAGGAGATGAAGGAGGAACTCCAGCTTCACGAGAACGCTAAAGAGACGATAATAGAGCTTTCGAGGAAGTACACGGTGGGCATAGTGTCTTCTGCGCCGAGGAATGCCCTGCTCAAGGAAGTAAACCGGCTTGGCGTGAAAGAATACATAAAAGTCATAGTGTCGAAAAACGACACAAAAGAAACAAAACCTTCTCCAATGCCGCTACTCCAAGCAGCGAAAAAGCTTAAAGTAAAGCCGGAAGAGTGCGTATACGTCGGAGACATGATAGAGGACATCCAGGCAACCAGGAGGGCGGAAATGAAGTCCATAGCAGTGCCGTGGGGCCTGCACTCGAGAGGAAGGCTGATGGAAGAGAAGCCAGACTACATGGCCGGAAAATTCAAGGAGATAATAGAATTTATAGATAAGATACAATAAAGTAAGAAAGGTACCGTGGTGCCCAAATGACAAGGAAGGACGTCGTAAAACCAGATACATACGCCAAAGCAGGCGTTGACATAAGAAGGGAAGACCGGGCAATCAAAGGCATAATCAACTGGGTGTCCAAGACCTTCAAGTTCAGGGAAGGCAAGATTGGCGCGGTCATGAGGGACGTCGGAACGTTCGCGAACGTCATCGACATCGGAGAATACGCGCTCGCGATGTGCACAGACGGAGTAGGAAGCAAGGTGCTTGTAGCCCAAGAGCTTGAAAAGTACGACACCGTAGGCATAGACATGGTCGCAATGAACGTGAACGACCTCATATGCCTCGGAGCCGAGCCGATAGCCATGGTGGACTACCTTGCCATGGAGCAGACCAACGACAAGATGGCTAAGGAAATCTCTATCGGCCTATACGAGGGGGCAAGACAAGCCGAGATAGCGATAGTAGGTGGTGAAACAGCCTCCCTCCCGGAGGTAGTGAAAGGCTGCGCGCCGGGAAGAGGCTTCGACCTGGCTGGAACAGCCTTGGGCATAGTCAAGAAAGACAGGATAATAACAGGCGAAAAAATAGAGCTGGGCGACGTCGTACTGTCGCTGGAGAGCAACGGCATACACAGCAACGGCCTCACGCTAGCAAGAAAGGTCCTGCCTAAGAGCATGTGGATGAGCCTGATTGCGCCAACGCGGATATACGTGAAGGAGATTATGGAACTCGTAAGGAAGTTTGAAATACACGGACTAGCCAACATAACCGGTGGAGGACTACTCAACCTGGTTCGGCTCACAAAATACGGATTCACGATAGACAAGCTCCCGGAAGCCCCGATGGTATTCAAGAAGATACAGGAGCTAGGCGGAATAAGCGACGAGGAGATGTACCGGACGTTCAACATGGGCGTCGGCTGTTGCGTAATAACAAGCAAAAGCGAGGCGGACAAAATAATCAAGGAATACGGTGAAAAATACAGGATACGAGAGGTAGGAAAGGTGGTAGAGGAAAGCGGGGTAAGGATAGTTAAGGGTGGAAAACAGATAACAATAGAGAGGACAATGTACTAGGTGGTTGAAATGCCGTTACAAAAGAACGAGAAGATATGGATGAACGGGAAGCTCGTCAACTGGGACGACGCGAAGATACACGTTCTAACACACGCACTACACTACGGGTCTGGTGTCTTTGAGGGCATAAGGTGCTACAACACCAAAAAAGGGCCTGCAGTATTCAGGCTAAGGGAGCACTTGCAGAGGATGTTCAACTCGGCGAAGATATACCACATGAAGATACCGTACACGCTAGAGGAGCTTCGTACGGCGACGAAAGACGTCTTAAAGGCGAACAAGCTTAAGGAGTGCTACATACGCCCTATAGCTTTCGTAGGCTACGGCGAGATGGGCTTGAACCCGCTGAAGAATCCAGTAGACGTCGTAATAGCAGCCTGGACGTGGGGCACGTACCTTGGGGACGAAGGCCTGAAGAACGGCATAAGAGTCAAGATATCCTCCTTCGAGAGGATAAACAGCAACGTACTGCCTCCGGCAGCTAAGGCCACGGGCCAGTACATAAACTCGATACTTGCAAAGATAGAGGCGCTGAAGTCGGGATACGACGAGGCCGTACTCTTGGACAACAGAGGCATGATATCGGAGGGGCCGGGCGAGAACATATTCATAGTCAAGCACGGCGAACTATACACGCCCCCTGCCCACGCGAGCATACTCATGGGCATAACCAGGGACAGCATAAAGCACATAGCAATGGATATGAAGCTTAAGGTCCACGAAACGGACTT
>JAPKXP010000055.1 GCA_026394745.1 Candidatus Altarchaeota archaeon | reverse complement strand
CGCGAATCCTGCGGAGGTTATGAGGCCGACGTATCCTGAGCCGACGACTGAGATGTTCATCTTCTGATTAAAATACCGTATGAGTTAAAATAATTACTGCGTGATTAAAAAATGGATAAAAGCAAGCTTGCGATGGTTGTGGTGTTCTTGAGCACTTTCGTAACGTCAGGAGGGCAGATTTTCCTTAAGATGGCGGCGATGAAGCTGTCTTTCGACGTCGTTGCCCTGCTGACTAACTACCCGCTTTACATGGGCTGCTTCCTGTACGGCGTCGGCGCGATAATGCTGATAGTCTCGCTGAAGTACGGCGACCTGTCGGTCTTGTATCCGATATACGCGCTCAACTTCATCTGGGTTAGCATACTTTCCCCGATGTTCTTCAACGACGTGATGAGTGATTTAAAGTGGGCTGGAGTGTTCTTGGTGATAATGGGCGTCACGGTAGTGAATCTCGGCAGCAGGGGGGCGAGGAAGTGACTACTGAACCTTGGGCTGTCGCCATCATCCTCGGAGCGACCGTGATAGGCTCGTTCGGCTCGATTTACCTTAAGAGGGGCTCCAACAGGCTTGAGTTCAATTTAAGCAAGCTTCTTTCCAACAGGGACTTGTTCCTAGGACTTTTTTTGTTCGTGTTCTCGTCCGTATTCTTCATAATCGGCCTGAGAGGAGGGGAGCTCTCGGTCCTGTATCCCCTGGTCTCGGCGGGCTACATATGGATTTCATTGTTGTCAGTGAAGATGCTCGGGGAGAGCATGAACAGGTACAAGTGGCTGGGCATAGTATTGATAGTATTGGGTGTGGCCTTGATTGGCCGCGGAAGTTAACCGGTAGGATGGAAGCGCTTCATGCGGTGTCGGGTGGTGCGGCATGGTGATTCAGGGATTAATAGTTCTTTTGGCATCGCTGATTTCAGGCGTAGTTCTTGTAGGGGGCCTCGGCAGGCTAGCGTTGAAGCTATTCAAACTGGAGTACAGTGATGAAGAGGGGTTGATAGCCGTCGCTTCCTTCGGAATCGCTGCGCTGTCCGTAGTTTCCATAATACTTTGTGCTGCGGGACTTTACACTCCAGCAGCACTGAAGGTTTTATTCGTTGTCGTTCTGGCGCTCAACGTACCAGGATTTAAAGTCCCTTCATTAAAGCGCCCGAACCTTGTTATAGCGCTCCTGGTCATCCCATCCATTGCCTACGTCCTGATATCGCCTGTGGTCGAGAAGGACTTGAGTGAGATGGCCACGATACAGCACCTCATAGCCTCCGGCGAGTATGCGACAAACTATCTTTTCCTGTGGAGAAGCTTCTTAGTGTTCTCTTCAGCCTCGCTTGCAGGAGTCTTCGCCTGGATTCCAGCGTATAACTTCCTTTCAGGCTACGGCTGGATTATCACAGCTGCTATGCTTTACGGAGTTTACCTATTTTCAGACAGAGTATTCGGCAGGAACGCGGCGCTGGCCGCGGTATTGCTTGTGACGCCGTTCCAGATTTACTCCAGGACCATAGACTACCGAAGCTCGATAGTCAGCCTGGTTTTCTTCCTGTACATCGTCTACTTGACGACGAAAGAGCCTTCGAAAGAGAGGAAGATACTATGCGGCGTTATTCTGATTAACACCGCATTCACGAATCCATTCGGCCTGATACTCTCAGCCTGTTACCTGGCCCTTCTCGCGGTAAAGAAGAGCGTTTGGGTGCTCGCCGCTTCAGCAGTCATAGCAGCGGTTTTGATGAATACCGCGCTACTTGAATATCTCCTTGAGTACGGACTATTCCTCGTCGGCCTAGTTGGCCTAGTTAAACTCAACATACTGCGGCCTTCAGGCCGCAGTATGACTTCCAGAGTCGACGTGATATCCGAGAATTCATCTGCGACATCAATGCCGCAGTATGTCGACTCTGGAATCAAAGGCGAAGACAAAGCAAGCTCATTCTACACCATCGCATTTCTCCTTCTGATAGCGGTCGCACTGCTCAAGCCTTACGAGTCGACGCTCCTCCCAGTCAACTCCACCTTCGACGTACTTAAGAACGTCAGGATATACCTGCTCCCGCTGGCCCTAGCGCTCACCGCCGCCTCCCTGCTCGGCAGCACCCTAAAAGAGAAGGCGGTATACGCGGCACTGATTTTAATCCTCATACCGCACCAAGCCTGGCTCTACGACTCAATCGCAAGGATGCACGTTCCCACAAGAGACGAAGTCCACTCCTACACGCCATACCCCGGAGGCGTCACAGGCTCCCCGTTCATACTGCCAGTCCAGGCAGCCTACATGACGTTGAGGTACAAGGACGCGGTCTCGACCGGCCTTTTCCCGGTTTCCATATACGGAACCGAAAGGAACAGGATTCTGGACTACCTGTTCTACAGGACAGACCAGGAAGGATACTTCACCGACCTGACGCCGGAAGACGCCTTCAGGGAGTTTGACGCGGTAATCAAGTACACCGGCCTTTCAGACGCTAAATTAAGCGAGGGGCAGGAGACCATGATTCTTGCAGGAGACGCAAGCTTGCTGCAAGAGAGGAACGTAAGTTGGATTATAGCAGCAAGAAACCAAAAGCAAAACCTCACAGCCGACAAAACGCTTGAGGAAGCCTACTCCACGGAAAACTATGTCATACTCGAGCGGACTTGAAGCCTTTAAACAACCGATTATAATAATTGACTTGAGAGGATGGACGTCAGCATCGTAATCCCGGTCTACAACGAACGGCACAACGTGACAAAACTCTACGAGGCGATAGAGGAGACCATGCGCAACATCCGGAGGACTTACGAGATAATCTTCGTCGACGACGGGAGCAAGGACGGAACGACCCAGGAGCTTAGGAGCATATGCTTCAGCGACCGCAAGGTCAAGTGCGTCATGCTCAGGAGAAACTTTGGGCAGACCGCGGCATTGAGCGCAGGGATAGCGAAGGCCGCTGGAGAAGTGGTGATAACCATGGACGCAGACCTCCAGAACGACCCGAAAGACATTCCAAAGCTTTTGGAGAAGATTCGGGAGGGCTATGACGTAGTCAGCGGATGGCGGAAAAGCAGGAAGGACCCGCTCTTCGGAAAAAAGATTCCGTCGTTGTTCTCCAATTGGCTCGCAAGAAAACTCACCGGAGTCAAAATCCACGACTTCGGCTGCTCCCTGAAGGCTTACCGGAGGGAGGCGATTAAAGGCGTGCAACTGTACGGCGAGATGCACAGGTACATCCCGGCGCTGCTCTACAACAAGGGCTTCACAGTAGCTGAAGTCGAAGTAAACCACAGGCCGAGAGCGCACGGAAAGACAAAGTACGGGGTAAGCAGGCTCTTGAAGGGGCTCATGGACCTGATGTACATAAAATTCTGGTCAACATACTC
>JAPKXP010000167.1 GCA_026394745.1 Candidatus Altarchaeota archaeon | reverse complement strand
TCAAGGTTGCCTGCGACTTCATAAGGCTTTTGCTTTCGAGGGATGTCGTCACCAAGAAGGAGATTAGAGATTTCCTTGAGAGGACTGGCTACAGTAAGCCGACGCTCGAGAACAAGGTCATCCCAAAGCTCGTTAAGTTCGGGCTTTTGAAGAGGGAGAGGGAAGTTACTTCAGGGCAGCTTGGGAAGGGCAGGGCGCTTGTTCTCACGGAGTCTTTGACGTTCACCAATTATTTGGAGAGGATTGCTTTCGCCTGGAACGTTCTGGTTTCGACTTCAAGGAAGAGGCGGGGCGAACAGCAGCAGGCGTGAGTTCACTTGGGTTTCTCTTCGTTTAGCTTCGCTAGCCGTGATTCTAGTTCGATGAGCTTCTTTTGGTATCCGCCCATTATCTCGTTGAACGTGCCCTTGTCTATCACTTCTGTTACGTACTTTGACTTCGTGGCTTCGACCAGGCCTTCTATCTCCTTCTTTTCGTTGAGTAGTTTTTCTATTTCAGTCTTCTTCGGTGAAGGCTCTTCGAGCTGGCCTAGCCGGTCCCAGTATTCCATGCGTAGGGTGTCTATGGACGACTTCTTAGATTTTTTGAGCTGCTCGGCCTTCTTTGCTTCATTGATGACTTTTCCGTCTATCATCTTGGCTATTTCAGCGCGTTGTATTGCTAGCTTTTCCTCGTTTTCGTCTATTTCCGCCCTCTGCTTGTCTAGTATTGCCTTCAGTGTTCTGAGTCTGTTTTCTAGGCCGTTCTTGGCTTGGGTTAGGTGGTATGTGTGGAGTATTGAGGCTATGGCGATTACGACGATTACCACGTAGATGATTTCGGTTGTGGATTGAGCTTGGGCTGTTGCGGTGGACGCGAGCAGTAGCAGTGTTAGGAGCGCCAGGGGTAGTGTCCTTTTGCCTGTCATTGGATATCAGCCTCTATTTCGAGGTTGCCTTTCTTTGTGTCGTCTTTTTTGACTACTTTCTCGAGGTGTCTGACCAGGCCTTCTAGTTCGTGGGCGACGTCTTCGCCTGCGTCAGTTAGTTTGATGAATTTTATTCTTCCTTCCTTGCTGAATTCGACGAGGCCGGTTTCCTCGAGTATGTTTAGTATCTTGAGTGTGTGGGTGTATGTGCAGTCGTTTTCTTTGGATAGGACTGATGCGTATTTTCCTTTAGTGCCTTTAAGGCTTAGGATTATGCCGGCCGGTTTCTCGTGGAGAATGAGGCTTGATAGTACTTGCGTTTCCATGCCAACCACCTATATACTATAATTACTATTATTTAGTATATAAATAGATGTGGTTATTTAGCCTTGCCCAATAAGTCCCTCCTGCACAAAAAGTCGACAAAAACAGCTACTTTTTAGGCAAAGCCTGATTATTTCAAACGCTTAGGAACAGAAACCTTCAGCAAACCATCCCTCTGAACAACCTTCAAACCATCAGGGTCAACAGGCGAAGGAGTCCAATAAGAATTATGCATGAAAACATCATCACTACCGCCCTCACCCAAACGCAATCCAACATTTATGGTATTGGGAGTGGCATCAACCTTGACGTCATCCTCCGAAAAACCATCGACCCTAGCCTCAAGGAAGACATGACCCTTATCCTCCTTAACCTCAGCATGAAGCTTCAGCGTGGCAGGCATGTGAGACGCATGACGCTTAAAGAAAGGGCTGACTATGATATCCTCAACCATGCGCCGAAACTCCTTACTCTCACCGCGGCCAGAGCTCATTTGAACTTACCTTCGAGCGCTATTTAGACTTGCCTTCGACAAGCTTCTTGAACCCGCTCCACTCGTCGTTCAAATCCTTAACCGCGGACTTGAACTCCTTCATGGCATCGCCGGCCTTAACGTGAAGCCTGATTCCCGGAATGAGCGGGTGAGGCTCATACCAGTAGGCGTCAACGCCGTTGCGCACCAGAGTGGAAGCCAGACAGATTGGAATCTCCTTCTCGTCGAATTCTATCTCAACAACGCCCTTCTTCTTCTCAACAAACTTAAACTCCATTAAACCACCTTACTGCAATTTAACGTTACCGTAATCGTCTGAAACTTTCCTGACTTCGATTTGCCCGCACATCGGGCACTCCATCTTGCCATTGAACTTCGCGGAGGGGAGAAGCTCGCTCCTGCAGCGCCTGCAGAAAGCCTTGACGACGCCCATCCCGCCTTTAGTCGAGATGTCTATCATCCCGGGCTCGATTTTTATGACCTTCGCCTTCACGACGTCCCCTATCCCGAACATGTCCTCAGGCCTCTCGACGTAATTCTCTGAGATGTTGGAGACGTATATCATGGTCTTTTCGTTCAGGACGCCCTTCTGGCCTTGAATCTTCGAGACCATCACGTTGATTACGTTCTTCTTTAGGGTTGCGACCTCGCCGAAGACGATTTGGCCTACTTTAAGCGAAGGGAGCGTCTTTCCTTCGACCATTGCAACGTGCTTTTGGCTGTCGACCACCTTCGTCCCTATGTTGGCTGCGAAAATCTTGCCGTCCTCGGAGTAGGTTCCGTCGCCTGGAAGAAACTCCTCTATTGTGCCGATGTAATCCCCAATCATGACTTTATCTTTGTCCATTCCTTCTCACACTCCTTATATTAATGAAAACTGGTTTAAAAACAGGTCAGCTAAACCCAGAACTTTATTTCGACCGGTTACGTCCCTTCCTCCCAACTTTCAAGGTACTTCTTCTGCCTCGGCGTTAGGGAGTCTATCCGGATGCCCAGGGTTTCAAGCTTCAGGCGCGCGACCATCTTGTCGACTTCCTTGGGTATGTCATGGACGCCGGGTGAAAGCTTGTTTTCCTTTATGTACTTGCACGCTAGAGCCTGGTTTGCGAAGCTCATGTCCATGACCTCGGACGGGTGTCCTTCGGCTGCCGCGAGGTTGACTAGGCGTCCTTCAGCTAGGAGGTAGATGTGCCTGCCGTCTTTGAGCTCGTACTTTACGACGTTGTCTCGTATCGTCTTCTTTGATTTTGATATCTCCTCGAGCTCTGGTATGTTTATCTCGACGTTGAAGTGGCCTGAGTTCGCGAGGACTGCGCCAGACTTCATCTTCTGGAAGTGCCTCTTGCACAAGACTTCGGCGTCGCCTGTGACTGTGACGAAGATGTCGCCCATGCAGGCTGCGTCGTCCATCGGCATGACCATGAAGCCGTCCATGGCTGCTCTTAGTGCGAGCGTCGGGTCTACTTCGGTGATTATCACCTGCGATCCCATGCCCCGCGCCCGGTTTGCGACTCCTCTGCCGCACCAGCCGTATCCTGCGACGACCACCATTTTTCCTGCAAAGAGTATGTTGGTCGAGCGTAGTATGCCGTCTATCGTGGATTGTCCTGTCCCGTAGTGGTTGTCGAACATGTGTTTGGTGTCGGCGTCGTTGGTTGCCATGACGGGGTATTTGAGCGCCTTGTCCTTTTCCATGGCTTTGAGTCTTATGATTCCTGTAGTCGTCTCCTCGCATCCGCCAATGATGTTCTTCAGGAGTTCCGGCCTTTTCTTGTGTATCATGAATATGAGGTCTGCGCCGTCGTCGATTGTTATGTTGGGGTTGTGGTCTAGGACCTTGTTTATGTTTGCGTAGTATTCCTCGGTTGTCTCGCCCCTCCAGGCGTAGACTTCTACCCCTTCTTTGGCGAGCGCTGCTGCCACGTCGTCTTGCGTCGAGAGTGGATTGCAGCCAGTTATCGCAACCTTTGCGCCGCCTGCGATGAGCGTGCGGACTAGTACGGCGGTCTCTTTTGTGACGTGGAGTGCGAAGCCTACGGTGACGCCCTTGAATGGCTTGCTTTTCGAGAACTCGTCCCGTATCTTCATCAGCACGGGCATGTGGTTTTCAGCCCACTCTATCTTCAGCCTGCCCTGCTCGGCGAGCTTGATATCCTTTACTTGGCTCATTTTAGGGAGATATATTATGAAAGAGTTATTAATATAGAGTTATGATAGACCCAGTATCAGGAATAGACGGCAGCCGAATGCAGGTTTTATTGGATTATTTCCGTAAGAGGATGACTACGGTTCAGCCTGTGGAGAAGCCTCATGAACCTCTTGTAGAGTACGGGCGTCGGGGTCCTGTGGAGAAGCTGCATCCTGACACCGTGGGGAAGCCGCCTGAGCCGAAGTTGAGATTCGTTAAGTTCCCTAATTTCATAAAGTACGGCCCTGAGGAGATGGCGCGCGCCCTTGAGGACGATGGGCTTCGGATTCAGATTCATCCCGACGACTTTGCAAATCTTCCCGCGGAGCTCCAGAAGGTGATGAGCGATTTTGGGGTTAGGGTCCGGGCGAAGTTCGTGCTTTGGGAGGATACTGGTAGGAAGGTCGATAAGCTGGCTTGAGAGGATGGCTGAGTTTTACGTTGGCAGGAAGTTTCGGACTGAATTCGTCGGGGGCGTAAGGGAGGATTCCGGCGTTGTCGCAAAGATAATCTCTGCTGGAAAGGTTCTTTATTCGATGGGGTTGACTCCTGAGAATGCCGGGAACATAAGCGTGAGGACTAGGAGGGGGATGTTAATCACGATAGGCGGGAAGAGTAAGGGGTCGCTGACTCCGGAGGATGTCGTGGAGGTCGTGTCGTTCGACGGCGAGACTGCAAAGGTTGTTGGAGCGAGTGAGCCGTCAAGCGAGACTCCGATGCACTGGATGGTTTACCGGGAATTCATGGGGTATAATGCGGTAGTCCACGCTCATGATGAGATGGTTCTCGAGAAAGCGCGGGAACTGGGGATTCCTTTGACGGACCATCATACTCACTACGGGACTGTAGACCAGGCTAGACAGGTCGCAGCAGCCCTCAGGGGGGGAAGCTACGTGGCGATAATGGGCCACGGCATAATTTCAGCGGCAGAAAGCCTTGAGGCGGCGTTGAAAGCCGTGGTGGAATTCCACGCGAAAGTCAGTCGCTGACGGCGCCAGGGACTACGCCTGCCGCAATATGGCTGTCCTCCCTCACCACGACAGTGAAGTTTTCGAGCTGCATTTTCTCCTCTTCCTTAAGCTGCTCGATGTACATGCTCCACTCGGGCCTGAGGACGCACACGTTTCCTGAGGATTCGACGGGGATTATCGCGCCGACTTTAACAAGCTCCTCCTGGCCGTCTTCAGTAAGCTTAAGCTCGATTAGAACGTCGCCGTCGGAGACTACGCCGACCGGGCGGACCATGAGCCCGACTGTCCTGCCTTTCCTGACTTCACCAGCATCGATGGCGTCCTGCAGCATGTCCACAGGGATGTCCTGGATATAACTTAATTCCTTAATCTTAACTTCTACCATATTGAAACACCTCAACCGGAAAAATGTTTTGAGTTATTTGACGCCCCAGTATAAAAATCAACGAATGTTTTGGATTTAATTAATTCTTTTGAGTATAATTGAGTGGTGATTGAATGACTACAAGGCATAAGGAGCAGGGGGGATTCCAGAGGAACGATCGGGTGTTGGCTGAAGTAGCTAGGATTAAGACTCAGGCGGTAGCAAGAGAGACTCAGGAGGCGGCAGGGTCCTTCTCGGGTATTCATGAAAAAGTCAGCCCTAAGGAGCTAGACAAGAGAAAAAAAATCCAGATGTAGTCTCGTTCAAGATGAATGTTTCTTTTAGGAGAACCTCTGTCAAGGACTTGAGGAGATTGAACGAATTAGTCAACGACCCTGACGTATGCAGGTTTCTTAATCTCGTTCTTCCGGTGTCGATGAAGTCGACGCGCGAGTTCTACGAGGACGGCGGGGAGGGAGGCAACATGCTGTATTCCATTATCGTTGATGGGGAGGTTGCAGGCTCGGTGTGTCTTCGGCCGAGGAAGAAGGACTCGAAGCAGGCTCACGTCGCGGAGTTCGGCATAAGCATCGGAAAATGGTATTGGGGTGTTGGAGTAGGCGGCAGGGCGATAGATTACATAGTCAATGAAGGCAGGAAGAGAGGCATTAAGAGGATTGAGTTCGAGGTTGTGGCAGACAACAGGCGCGCGAGAAGGCTTTATGTAAAGCACGGTTTCAGGGAGGAAGGCAGGAAAAAGAATTCTTTCATAATCGACGGCAGATTCCACGACACTATCGTGATGGCGAGGCTGCTTGCATGAGCGTTTCAAAAACGGGCGTTAAGGGGGACAGGCGGGTTTATGCGAAGGAATTGCAGGACGTTTCCGGGAAGTCGGGTGAACTTTTGCCTGTTAAGGACTTGTCTTTGGCTGCTGTCGACAGAAAGTTTTTTTCGGAATACCTGCAGAATGCCGTTCCAGAGCACGCCCACCCTGAGAGCGGGATGGGGACCGACTGGTTCGTGGACTTGTTCAGGCTGAGGTATAATGGTCCAGCCAGGAACGTTCACTATATTGACGCGCATGGGGGGAAGCGCGTGGAGGGGGTGGAGGACGAGTCGGTTCTGGCGGATTTTCATGTTAAGCTTACCCCGTTTTTCCCGAACGAATTGCTCGCTGAGCTGGTTAGGATGCACGATGCCGGTAAAAAGCCATATGAAGTATACGACAGGCTGGACCGCTCATTCAGGGAGAGGGGGCGTGCGTTGCCGGACTGGTTTGAGGTGACGAACAGGGATTTCGACGACAAAATGTTGAGTAAGCTGGGAAAGTCGCCGGACATAAACCTGTTTTACATACTTGTCGAAGCCAGGCCTTTTTTGTACGGTATGGGAGTTTCAAGAAGACTGTTTCAAGCGGCGTTAGAGTACTACGCGGGAAAGGGGCATTGCGTCGGGACAACGACTTTGCCTCTTGAACCTGGCGCTGAAGAGCCTGATGTCCGACACAATCTGGCTTACGGTATCGCATACTCGAGGATGGCTGGTTATAGGAGGGTTATGGGCGAGGGTACTGCAACGCCGGAGAAGGCGTTCGAATATCTTGAGAGGGTGAAACGCGGTGAAGTGGACGACTGGAGTATAGGATTCCATCTCAAGTCCGGGGCGAAACTCGTGACCGCGTTGGCTCGCGGGGCTCCGGGGGATGAGGAAAGCGGCGAATCGAGCGGGCTGGCGATTTATACTCCGGATGCGTTGGACAGATTGTTAAAAGGCCGTAAAGTCTGATGAAGTGAAAATAAGGGGCAGGGACTATAGGAGCGTGTGGATGGAGGAGGGAGTCGTGAGGATGATTGACCAGACCTTGCTCCCCTTCGATTTTAGGATTAATGATTGTGGGAGTTTCATCGAGACTGCTGAGGCAATCAGGACTATGGTCGTGAGGGGCGCTCCTGCAATCGGGGCTGCGGCTTGCTATGGAATGGCCCAGGCGGCGCTGGCCGGGAAATTGAATGAGGGCGAGCGCGTTATATCGAAGACGAGGCCGACTGCAAGAGACTTGTTTGACGCGATAGAGTACTTCAAGAAAAAGTTCGTAGGGAGTAACGCTGTCGAGGTCGCTTGCGCGTACGCTGACGAGAGCGCTGAACGGTGCAGGATGATTGGAGTGCACGGCGAGAAATTAATCAAGGAGGATATGAGGATTCTCACGCACTGCAACGCCGGCGCCTTGGCTTGCGTGGACTGGGGTACGGCTCTCGCCCCAATGCGGATGGCGCACTACAGGAAGAGGAAGTTTTTCGTTTGGGCTGACGAGACTAGGCCGCGACTGCAGGGCATGCTGACTTCGTGGGAGCTTTCAGAGGAGGGCATTGAAAACAAGGTCATCGCAGACAACGCTTCAGGATACTTGATGAAGGAGGGTCTCGTTGATTTGGTGGTTGTGGGCGCTGACAGGGTGGCGGGGAACGGGGACGTCGCCAACAAGATTGGGACTTACGAGAAGGCGGTTCTTGCGAAGGAGAATGGGATACCTTTTTACGTTGCATCTCCGTCAACGACGTTCGACCTTGCTTGCGCGAGCGGGAAGGATATCGAGATTGAGGATAGAGGCAGCGAGGAAGTGGAGTTTGTGAAAGGAATAGGCTCGGACGGCAGATTATCAAGAGTCAAAGTAAGCCCTGTAGGATGCAGGGTGGAGAATCCGGCCTTTGACGTGACACCTGCAGGATACATCAAGGGGATAATAACGGAGGGGGGCGTAGTAAAGCCAGGTAAAGTAAAAGACATGAAGTTTATTTGAGATGGAATGCTCCTTGAGTGGAGAAATCATCCCGCTCCAGCACCGCGGTCTTGTAGACGCCGTCTTCCAAAGTTATTCCGTTGGGATTATAGTACTCGACCTTAACCGGCTTGCCTGAGCTGAACCAGACTGCGAAGTGTTCGCCTGCTATAGCGCCCTTCGGCTTGAGCTCCATGTCGCTCTTCCGGACGTTCTTGTACCTGAGGGCGACGTACTCCTGAAAGTTTATCAGCATGTCTTGGACTTCCTTCTTAGTTACCGGCAGACCCATGGAAACACCAACTATCTGTTCTGGGCTGAAACAATCCTATCCCTCACGACAGTGACCCTGTTTAGGAACATTGCAGCCTTCTCGAGCTCTTCCGGTGTGAAGCGTATGGCGTCGTCTGGGATGATTTGCTCGATAGACTTCGGCCTTACTGCCCCGGGACTCATAGGTTACTATACGAGAAATTAAAATAAAAGTAGGGGATATGGCGCTTATTAAGCTTACGGTGAAAATTATTTAGGGGAATTTAATGGAAAGTAGGGTGAATTTCATATTACTGGCAGTAGCTTGTTTTATGGTAGCAGTCTCAGGTTGCGTCCAGTGCTTTAACCCGGGCGGCGGGGAAGAAGCCACGACCACTACCGTAGAAAAGTTGGTCTGCAACGCGCCTTACATAAGAGTGGGGAAGGTCTGTTGCCTGGACCAGAACGCGAACGCGATATGCGACAGCGACGAGGTCGTAGAGACCACGCAGACGACGCAAGCTGTGGCACAGACGACCATTACAGTAAAGCAGACGCATAAAGCATGCGAGAACGGCGCCTGCGTCGAGAAGGACGGGGTAGGTGTCGACCAGTGCCAGACCAGCGGCGAGTGCAAGCGCATGAAGTGCAACGCAGGATACTGCGTGCAGGCGAACGAACAGGGCCAGGACGAGTGCGCGATAGACAACCAGTGCCGCCACAAGGTGTGCAATGCGACCCACTACTGCGTCGAGGTCATGAGCAAGGGTTCAAGCGAGTGCCAGACGACTATCGAGTGCGTCGCAAACACTCCGAAACACAAGGCGTGCGGGAGCGTCGGGGGAATACTCAAGTGCATTCTGGTCGACGGTGCGGGCGCTGACGAGTGCAGGGACGACATGAGCTGCTATCAGGTGACTAACGGCGTATGCTTGAACGGCGCGTGCGTCGCAGGCGGAGTCGGCAACGATAGCTGCACGCTGAACAGGGAATGCTACCACTTCGATTGTCTCAGCAGCAAGTGCGTGCGCGTGAATTCAACAGGCGAAAGCGAGTGCCAGGGGACGAGCGACCAGACATGCTGGATTAAGGACCAGATGAAGGAGTATCATCTGGAGTGCGTCAACGGCACGTGCGCGAAGGTCGACGGCGCGGGCGACAACCAGTGCGACTACGTCGGCCTCACGACGGTTTGCAGGCACAAGGTGTGCCAGACCGGATTGTGCGTTGAGTTATTGACTCCGGGCAAGAGCACCTGCACCACGAAGCAGGACTGCAGCGGACCCACCCACCACATATGCGACGGAACAACCTGCATTGAGGTTTCTGGAGCAGGCCCTGACGAGTGCACCACCAACGGACAATGCATGTAAAATACAGTGTAGAGGTAGTGAGATGTTAAACGGCAGATTTTTGGTTTTCGTGTTGATTGCTGTCATGGTCTTTGCTTCTGGATGCATAGAGGACATACAAAAGTATTTCATGTATGAGGTTCCGACTGGAACGCCCACTACCATAACGATAGTCACCGTCGTATGTAATCCGCCTTACATAAGGTTCGCCAACACTTGCTGCCTGGACCAGAACGCGAACGCGATATGCGACAGCGACGAGGCTACTGCGACGACCCAACCTGCCGCCACGCAGACTACTCTCCAGACGACGCAGACTACTCAAGCCACCGGCGCCACCACGCAGCCGACCCAGACGACGCTTGGAGTTGCATGCTACAAGAGTTCCGACTGCGGCGAAGTGGAGAAGAAGCTGGTATGCTATAACGACAACGTGTACGAGCAGACTACAACGCCAACATGCTACAACGCAGGGAAGCCGAACGCGGAATGCAAGTCAAAGATTTCAGGGATAATGCTGGGGAGCCAGGTCCTGCCTCCGAGGGAGGACTGCGGCGAAGGACACTGCGTTAACGGAGACTGCGTGGGCGGCGAGGATAACGACAGCACATCCACAACACAGTCTACGGCGACTACGCAGCCGACGGCAACGACGCAGCCTACTCAGACGACTGCGACGACACAGACAACGCAAACTACCCAGCCCGGGCCTACGACAACGCAGCCGAGGCCTACCACGACCTTGTACATCCCAAGGTGCGGCGACGGTAGGTTAACAACAGGCGAAGAGTGCGAGACCGGTACCACGTGCCAGCAGACTTACGGCGGGGCCGGAGCAGCATATTTGAAGTGCGACATGGCGGACTGCAAGTGTTATCCGGACTGCACTATGTACTGTAACGCTCAAGGAAAGCGGGCTGACGTGAACGTCGATTTGGGTGCTGGCGCAGTCAGGGCAGACTGCGAGGACGAGATGAACGCCAGGATGAACGCATTGCAGGGTCAGTGCAAGGCCGTGTGCGGCTCGTACTCATGGTATCCTGAGACTAACGGCGAGTACTGCTGCTGCGTCGACGTGGATTCCAAGGACTGCTTTAACTGCCCGAACGCGAACCCGGCGTTAATAGACTGCAACACGCCGCTTGCAGATTGTAAGGCGGGCCTGTAGGATTCAGGCCTTACCCCTTGATTCGCCGGTGGTGACTCCGCGGGCTATCAGGTGGGCGACTCTTATCGGCTCGGGGAGCATGCTCCTGGTCGCGGACAGCTTCACGATTTCAACAGCCTGGTTTTCCACTATTCCCGCATACTGTAGGTGGATGAACTTGTTTGGCTTAGTCTCGACTTCAATGGGTTTGCCGGCTTTCTCGACGAGACTCCAGCGTAGCTCGCTTTCCGTAAGGTGTTTTAACGCGTTTTTGATTTCCTTGAAGTCCGGCATGTCGCGGACTACGGCGATTACCGGCAGCTGCGTCTCCTCGGTCAGGCGGTGGATGTCGACAAGGTTGAATCCGCCGAACGCGAGGCCGTCGAGCATTATCACGCGAAGGTCCTTGAACCTGCAGTTGAGGACGAGTTCAGAGATTCTGTCCGTTGCGTCCAAACCGTCCACCAGAACGCGCGTCGACATTATCCCGTCAACCCACCTTCCGCCGCGGAAGACGGTGCCTACGACCAGAACGTCCTTGTCAGTGCGCTTGAACGGGCCGTCGTCCAGGCCGAGGATACGCACCTCGTCCTTTATCCTGTAGAAGTGAGCTGGCATATTAAACTATTCCTGCCAATATTATTTAACATGGATTCTGTGGGAATGGTCGTTGGGAGCGAGGGCAGCATACTGCGCATCCTGGTTCAGAGCGATAGCGTTGAGGTCGGCAGCATCCTGAAGGTTCAGGACCATTTCTGCATCGTCTCTTCGATGGGCTACAGCGAGGACGAGAAGATCGGCAGCAGGCAGAGGCTCATCGCTGAGGCTGAGGTTTTCGGCAGGCTTGAGGGCGGGAGACTGCATAAAGTCAAGAAGCCTGTGCGCCCTCACGAGCGCGTTGAATTCGCAAGCAAGGAGGAGCTTGAGAGGCTTCTTTCAGTCGACGATAAGATCAGCATCGGGAGAGTCTACGGGACTGAGGCGAGGGCGCTTCTGAACGCTGGCGAGTACGACAGGCATATCGCAGTACTCGCGTCCACGGGCGCGGGGAAGAGCTACACGGCAGCCAACCTGATTAAGGAGTTCTCGCTGCTTGGCCTTCCGGTTCTTGTGGTTGACACGCACGGCGAATACCAGAAGCTTCTTGCGAAGCTCGCCGAGAAGACTCCGCTGAACATAGTAGTCTACACGGTGAAGTACGGGAGGCAGGGCCTCGAGCAACTGAAGATTCCGGTGTCGAACCTGAACGCGACGGACTTCATGCACTTCGCTAATTTGAACGACAACCAGGTTTACGCCCTGGAGGTCGTTCTGAACAACATTGTCGCAAAGAAGGTTGAGGAGGACTACGACCTCAACGACATAATAAAGTCCTGCGACGAGATTATCGGCAGGGCCGTGGACGACAAGAGTTCGGACGTCCACGAGGAGACTGCGAAGGCCGTGAAGAGGAGGATTTCCGGGCTTGCAAGGACTTTCAGGGACGTGTTCGACCTGAAGGGGACCGACTTGAGCAAGCTCGTCGTACCCTACCAGATTACGATAATAGACGCATCGCTCGCAACGCAGACGGTCAGGCAGTCCGTCGTTTCTTACGTCTCAAAGAAGATTCTGCAAGGCAGGATAAGCAAGGTGCAGGAAATCGGAATAGACACTATAGAACATCCCGTGCTCCTTGTCGTAGAGGAGGCGCACAACTACGCCGGAGACAAGGTCACGGGCTCGTGCAAGTTCCAGCTCCAGAGGATAGCTTCCGAAGGCAGGAAGTTCGGCGTCGGACTCTGCGTGATATCACAGAAGCCCAGCAAGATTGACGAGGAGATTCTGTCTCAATGCAACACTGGAATCTACATGCACATCACCAACCCCAACGACAAGGACCACATCAAGAAGAGCTTCGAGAGCGTGAACGAAGACATCGTCAGGGGCCTGGACAGCCTCGACGTCGGCGAATGCATAATCACTGGGGCGATGCTTGACATACCGTTCCTCATGTGCACCGTAGACCGGATAGAGCTCAAGGAGAAGAAGCAGAGCAAGTTCAACTTCAAGAAGCAGGCGAAGGTAACGTCAGGCAAGTTCGGTTACGTCTAAGCCGTTCTAGTTGATTAGCTTTTTTATTTGCCCAAACTCATATTCCTAAAAGCTTATGGACCTGCACCCGCACGAGATTAAGGTTTTGAAGGGCTTGGACAGGGAGTACAGTCCGGAAGAGCTTGCCGGAAAGCTCGGCCTGGAGGTTGACACCATACTCCGGGCTTCAGCGTGGCTGAAGACGAAGGGTTTGATTGAGGTTTCTGAAACAATCAAGGAAGTTGTAACGCTCGGCGAGGAGGGTAAGATTTATGCTGAGAAGCTGCTTCCGGAGAGGCGTATACTCCAGAAGATTGGCGATGGATGCAGTGTGGACGAGCTGAAGAAGAAGTTTGATGTTAACACGTTTAACATAGGTTTCGGCTGGCTCAGGCGGAAGAATTTGATTGAAATCTATAAGGGGATTATTAGGCCTAGGGAGTTATCAAAGACCGAAGGCGATGACGAAAGATTAATCCGGACTTTGCCGGAAAAAGGTGGGATAAGACTTGACGAATTGGGCGATAAGGACAAAAAAGCGGTAGAGTTACTGAATAGCAGGCAGAACGTCGTCAAGATTTCCGAATCCAAGCTGATAAGGTTCAAGCCGAACATTGAGGGCCTGAAGCTTGCGAAGACTGTGAAGGAGGACGACAGGATTTCGCAGCTTACCCCGGAGCTGATAAAGACCGGCGCATGGAAGAAGACTGAGCTTCGACCCTACGACGTCAACGTGTTTGTGAAGCCGGAGTATCCTGCAAGAAAACACCCGCTGCAGAGGCAGATTAGGAACGTAAGGAGGATATTTTTGGAGATGGGCTTCCGCGAGATTAAGGGTCCGATGGTGGAGAGCGCCTTCTGGAACTTCGACGCCTTGTTCCAGCCTCAGGACCACCCTGCAAGAGACATGCACGACACGTTCTACCTGAAGACGCCGGGCAAGATTGAGGTTGACGGATTCGAGCGGTTTAAAGAAAATGTGGGAAAAACGCACGAGGACGGGTGGACTACGGGAAGCACCGGCTGGGGGTACAAGTGGAACCCTGAGGTGGCCTTGAAGACGCTCCTGCGGACGCACACTACCGCGGTAACCGCAAGAGAACTCAGTAAAGTAAGGAAGGAGGACCTGCCGGTGAAGGTGTTCTGCATAGGGAAAGTCTTCAGGAACGAGGCAGTCGACTACAAGCACCTGCCGGAGTTCTACCAGGTCGAAGTAATCGTCGTTGACGATAGCGTGAACTTCAGGAACCTATTGGGGATACTCAAACAATTCTACGACCAGATGGGCTTTTCGAAAATCAGGTTCCGGCCGGGATACTTCCCGTACACGGAGATGAGCGTCGAGCCTGAAGTCTACTTCGAGGACAGGAAGGAGTGGATTGAACTCGGCGGCGCGGGCATATTCAGGCCTGAAGTCGTGAAGCCTCTGCTCGGCATCGACGTTCCAGTGCTTGCCTGGGGTCTGGGCCTCGACAGGGTCGTCGCGCTAAACAGCGGGCTGAAGGACATCAGGGAGCTTTACATAAGCGACCTCGAATGGCTCAGGAAGTAATCACATCACGAGGACTGGCGTAACGTAGACTTCTATGAAGGCGGCTGCGACAAGTATCACTATGGACAGTATAATCAAGTCCAGAGAGTCGATCACTATGTGCTTGAAGTTGTCGGTGGAGTAGTGATGCCTGGCGACTGCTATGGAGATTATGCCCCCTCCCAATGCCGCCGTAAAGTAGGCGAGAATCTCGGGTATCCCATGGATTAGGTAGCTAAGGCTTATTGGAAGAGTCTGGAAGTAGACTTGTATTGCGTTAATGTGCGTATAACTGCCAACACTCCTCAACGCAGTCCTTGCGATGTCGCCCATGGCTACGCCGACGACCGACGCGTTCCATACCAGGATGAATATGGCTCCGGAGCCGTAGAGGAACGAGAACAGTATGCAAAAGGCCAGCACCCTAAGGTTGTTCTGGAGTATGAGCTCGAACCTCGGGTCTAGCGCGGTTATTTGGCCTGTTGTCGCTGGAGCGACGACGTTTCTTATGGACTCTATCGTTTCCATCTGCGAGCCGCATACTGTAGCCACCATCTGTTCAGGCAGTAATGTGAACCATAAGGAGTATGAGAAGACCATGCCAACGAACAGGTAGATGAAGAGCATCAGAGCCCTCATGTGCTCCTTAAGCAGGGGATATTCTTTTTTTATCTCCAGGTCCTTGCACTCCTCAAACCTCATCGTCCTGTAGATTATGACGACGAGGGGTATTGTGGTCAGGAATATGCCGGAAATGCTGGCGTCCTTTCCGAAGACGAAGTATCCTAGGAACATGCCGATTGTAGAATAGACGAAGCCGACGATGAGCATCCTGCTTGGATGACACTCCATACTTTCTGGTATGACGATGTCCTCTAGGACCATAATCAAGATGATATTAGGTTTTTTTACTATAAAGGAGAGGTTTAAAGCTGCTCGAACGCGTGCATGACGTCCAGGACATCCTGGTCGCCGAGCGGCTTGCCTATGACCTGCAGGCCTGTCGGTATTCCGTCTGCTTTTCCTGCGGGAACAGACCCTGCGGGGAGTCCTGCGAGGTTTACCGGCGTCGTGAATATGTCGTAGGCGTACATTACCATCGGGTCGTCTATTCTAGTGCCGACTTTATGAGGGAGTTTAGGGACTGTCGGGCCCACCAGCACGTCGACTCCGTCGAGCGCGTCCAGTAACTCCTTTCTTATGACACTCCTCGCCTGCAATGCCTTACGGTAGTACTTTCCGCTGTACTCTTTTTGGCTTATGTAGTTACCCAGGAGTATCCTCCGGAGCACTTCCTCGCCGCAGACGTCCTCTATCTTGTGGCCGTATCTTCTGCCGTCGTATTTCCTGGTCGCTGAGAAGAATTCCACGTATACGTTCAGGTAGTATGTCGGCAACGCCATCTCAAGGTTAGGTAGCGTGACCTCGACTATCTCAGCGCCTGCTGAAGACATTTTGTCTACCGCCGCACGGATGGCCTTCTTTATTCCCTGGTCCGATATGAGCGAGTCGAACTCTTTCGCGTAGCCGAGCCTCCTGCCTTTAAGCCAGGGATTAAGTTTCTTGGAGAAGCCGTAGAATGACGGTTCGAGCTTCAGCGAGGTGCCGTCTTTCGGGTCGTGGCCTGCAATGTTCTCGAGCAACACTGCAGCGGTCTTAACGTCCCTGGCTATCGGGCCGATTTGATCTAGGCTCATCGCCATGTCTATGAGCCCGTACCTTGAGACTACGCCGTACGTTGGCTTGAAGCCGACGACGCCGCAGTGTGATGCGGGGTTCCTTATCGAACCGCCTGTGTCCGAGCCTAATGCAGCGTCCACTAAGCCTGCCGCGACCGCAGCCGTGCTTCCGCTAGAGCTTCCTCCGGGTATCCTGCCTCTCGCGGATGGGTTGTCTGTGGGACCGTAGAATGATGTCTCGCCTGAGGCTCCGCAAGCGAACTCGTCCATGTTCGCCATGCCGGCTATTCTCCCGCCGGCCTTCTTTATCCGCTCCACGACCGTTGCGTCGTAGGGCGATACGTAGTTCTCGAGCGTCTTTGAAGCTGCTGACGTGAGCATTCCTTCAACGCATATGTTGGACTTGACGGCAAGAGTCAGTCCCGCAAGTCCGCCTGCGCCTGAAGACTTTATCACGCCCTCGCGGTCCAATGCTATGAAGGAATTAATCTTCTCGTCGGCCTTCTTAATCTCGTTCAAGTCCATTTAAACCAGCTTGCATTATCCTCCTGCTTTCTTAAAACTGTGAATAGCAGTTAAAAAAAAGTACCTGCGGTATAAATATGAGGTGGTATAATCTAATATCTAATATGCGATACAGATGGATTCTGGTATTGTGCGTTCTTTTAGGCTTGTCTCACACCGCTGTTTCCGCAGATATCGCCTACCAGCACACGCCCACATGGAGCTACAGGATTACGGGCAGGGTCAACAGCCTAGGCTACGGGGACGGCAGAATTTTTGTAGGCTCTGACGACAGCGTGCTTTACGCGATAAACAAGGGAGGCTACCTCTCTTGGAAGTATCCGACAGACAGCGTGGTTTCTTCGGTCTACGCGGTCGACGGGAAAGTTATTTTGTCGTCGATGGACGGCTTGATTTACATGGTAAATGGAAGTGGGGCGACAGCGTGGAGCATCTCCATACCAAGCTACGTGGGCTACGATAGGGCGGTGAACGCTAAAGGCGGGTTGATTTCAGTAGGCTCGATGGCTGGAGTGGTTTACATCCTAGACGATGGAGGAAACCAAGTTGGGGAATACAACACCGGCGGCTACGTGCTGGCGACGAAGGTGGTTGATGACGGCGTCATAGCAGTCTCCGACAGGCAGGTGTTCAAGCTCGACAAGAAGGGCAAGCTAGTGAAAACATTCAATCTGGAGGGGTACGTCAGGTCCGGCAGGATTTCAGACAGCAACGTTGTTGTCGGATTAAGCGATGGAACGCTCAAGTGCTACGACCTTTTAGGGAACCTTCTCTGGAGTTACGACACCAAGGACCAGATAGGCGCGGTATACGCCAGCGAAAACTTCATTTCAATTGGAACGAAGAATAGGAAGCTCATGCTGTTTAGCATCAACGGGACGCTGATGTGGGAGACCACGATGACTGACAGCGTGACAGCGACTTACATAACAGAGCCTTTCATCGCGGTCAGCACGCTGGACAACAAAGTGTACCTGTATTACACGGACGGCAGGCTGAAATGGATTTACCCCACTGAAGGGCGAGTCCTGAACTTCATAATGAAAGACAGGTATCTGATAAGCGGGACGACTTACGGCATGGTATACCTGTCCGAGCTTCCGCAGAAGAGCAGCAGTGAAGTGTATGCGGTTGCGGGACTGGCGGCCTTCATACTCCTCCTGGGCCTTTTAATTTTGATAAAATCCATATTAAAAACCTGAGGTAAAGATGGAGGTCGGTGTGGTCGGCAAGCCCAACGTGGGCAAGTCGACTTTCTTCAAGGCTTTGACGCTCGCTGACGCTGAGATAGCTAACTTTCCGTTCACCACCATAAAGCCGAACATCGGCGTAGGTTACGTGAAGAGCGCCTGCCCCTGCAGGAACCTCGGGGTCGCGTGTTCGCCGAGGAACTCTTACTGTAGAAGCGGCTTCCGGTTCACGCCGGTGAAGATGATTGACGTCGCAGGCCTTGTGCCCGGGGCGCACAAGGGAAAGGGCCTGGGCAACCAGTTCCTGGACGACCTTCGTCAGGCTGACGTTCTGATTCACATAGTCGACATCTCAGGCAGGACGAACGAGAAGGGCGAGCCTGCCGTAGGACACGACCCTGAGCTGGACATCAAGTTCCTGGAGGACGAGATAAACCTCTGGTTCGCCTCGGTCGTGAAGAGGAACTGGAGCAAGATTTCAAGCAAGATAAGGTACGAGGGCGGGAAAATCATCAAGGAGTGGTTTGACGTGCTCTCAGGGCTTTCGGTGAGCGAAGGCCATATAAAGAGCGCGCTGGACGCCTGCGGCCTGTTGGACAAGAGGGACTGGAGCGACGAGGACTTGAACGAATTCGCGTTCAGGCTGAGGGAGGCGTCGAAACCCATAGTGATAGCAGCCAACAAAATCGACTTGGGCGGAAGCAACTACAATCGGCTTAAGGAGGAATACGACCTGACGCCGGTTTGCGCCGAGGCGGAGCTTGCGCTGAGGGAGGCTGACAAGCACGGGCTGATAGAATACGTTCCGGGGGAAAAAGGATTCAAGGTTGTCGGAAGCCTGGACGAGAAGAAAGGCAAGGCACTCGACTTCATAAAAGCGAAGATACTGGACCAGTACGGTTCCACCGGAGTCCAGGAGTGCCTGAATCACGCCGTCTGCGCGGTGTTGAACAACATAGTCGTGTATCCGGTGGAAAACGAGACAAAGTACAGCGACAGCAAAGGCAACGTGCTCCCCGACAGCTACCTCGTCCGCAAGGAATCCACGGCGCTTGACATGGCGTACAAGGTGCACACGGACATAGGAGACAAATTCATCGGAGCGATAGACTGCAAGACCAAGATGAAGGTCGGAAGAGACCACAAGCTTAAGGACGGGGACGTGTTGAAGATAATAGCAGGAAGATGAATGCGAAAGGATTCTACGCGAGACCTGCATGAACCAGAGCACCCCGGTATCTTTCCATAAACGGCCTCAGGTATTTCTGCCCATTCGGAGAGCAGATATAGAAGTCCAGTATCGACTTCATGCCTACGTCTGCTGGATCCAGCCCCTCCCGGTAAAAGCCTTTTGTACTTAGAATCTGCGACTTGGCAAGGTCTTCTCTGCTTAGTTGGACTGTTTCACTGAAAAACTCGGGGTTTGGTTCGTGGCCTACATCGTATGTGTCTTTGCCGAGCATGAATCTGACGCTTGAGTGCGTTCCTTTGCGTGTGAATACCGCAGGGACCTTAAGGAACCGGAGGCATGTCGCAAGCACCAAAGACCGATCCTGACAGCCGTTCACCTGGGGAAAGCCGGGTAGTTCAAAGCCTTTCGCGTCGGCTTGAGGAACGAATACCTCCCTCCGTTCTATTATTTCGCTTGCGCTAAGCCTGGCGTATGATTCGACGATGACCTCATAGGGCATTGGCACGACCTCAAAACGTTGCACCCGCGTTGCCAGTTCTTTAACGTCATTGAAGCCCGGCGGACCGCCGACCCTGAAGTCACTGACGAACTTGCGTACTGGCGGCGTCCATTTTGAAAGCTCGCCTTCGCCGAACCAACCTTGGCGGGCGAAATAATGCAGCTGACTGTCAAGTGCTGCTTCAGGCCGGGACTGCAATCCAGGTTCGATTCTTTTCTGGGCCATGGTATTATATGGGCGGCGATAATTAAGGTTTATCCCACATAAGCCTAAGCTTCCTTAGGCTGATTTGCAGGTACTCTCGGTCTTCCGCGTGTATTTCCAGCGTTATGGTCTTGTCGTAGCCGATGTTCTTGAGTCCTTTGATGATTTTAGGGAATTCTATCGAGCCTACGCCGAGCGGCAGGTGTTCGTCGCGGAATCCTCCGTTGTCGTGCATGTGAACGTGGTATATGTAGGGCTTGAGTTCGCTTATCATGTTGAGTACGTTTTCGACCTTCTTGACTTTCATGAACGCATGGCCGACGTCTAGAGTGAACTTGAGCCCGTCCACGCTGGACATGATCTGCTTTAGGTTTTCGACTGAGAAGTATTCTTCCTCGAAGTTTTCGAGGCATAACGTCAGGTTGTGTTTTTTAGCGTTCTTCGACAGCACCTTAAGAGACTCTATCGTCCGGTCAACAAGCTCCTTCTGCTCTCGCTTCAGCTTCATGAAGTCTGGGTGTATCGTCACGTGCTCTATCTCCAGCTCCTGGCACATGCCGAATATCTTGTCGCACTCCGAGATTACGGCCGACCTGACGCTGTCGTAGGGATGGATGATTGTGAGAAACCATGGCATGTGTCCGACCAGGTGGAGTTTGTAGGACGACAAAGCGTCCTTGAAAGCGCGCATGTTCGCTCGAATCTTCTCTGGCGTCGCCTCAGGATATTCTATCGTAAGGTCGAAGTAGTCGAAGCCGTAGTCTCCGATAAGCTTCACCTCGTCGACGAGGTTCTTCCGTGGGTTGTTCATCGCCCCGACTTTCATGCTATTGCGCCCTCCATCCTAAGAAGCTTTTTCTTCAGCCTTAAACCGCAGGAGAATCCCCCGATTCCGTTCGAGGAGACTATCCTGTGGCAGGGTATTATTACTGGTACAGGATTCTTTTTAAGCGCCTGGCCGACCGC
>JAPKXP010000014.1 GCA_026394745.1 Candidatus Altarchaeota archaeon | reverse complement strand
CTTCGGTGAGCCTGTTGTTGTTGTAGTTCGCGTACGCTTTGCTGTAGAAGATGTCGGCCTGGTTTTTCTTTATGTAGAATTCGTTGAGCTCGTACCTCGTGACGTTCGTGGTTGATGACACGACCAAGTCTTTCAGGCCGTTTCCGTCGAGGTCTGCGAACTTGAGGGAGTACAGGCGGTATCCGACGAACTGCTTCCACTTTAATGTGCCGTCCGAGCTGAACACGTAGATGTTCTTGTCTCTGGATGTTATGACTATCTCGTTGGATTCGTCGCCGTCTATGTCGATGATTGCTATCCCGGTTAATATGTCGTCGACCCTGCTCTTCCATAGTAGGTTGCCGTCGTAGTCCAGCACGATGATGAATCCTCCGTTGGTCCCGACTATGACTTCAGCCAGGTTGTCGCCGGTTATATCGCCGGCGTAGACGATTCGAACGTCAGAGTCCGCTTCGTAGACCCACCGCTGCGAGAAGCTGGACGAGAGTGGGTTGTAATCCATCACGGAAAAGTTTTTGTAGTTCAGTCCGACGATGACTTCCTTGATGCCGTCTCCGTCGAGGTCGTACGCGAACAGTGACCTGATGTTGGTGTCGTACTTGCTGTCGCTGAACGTGTAGGATGATTTGACGGAGCCTGTCGAGTTGAGGACTAGTATTGTGCCGTTTAGATGCAGGTACTCTTTGAATACCCACTGGTCTGCGCTGGTCGGCTCGGTGGTGCATTCTATTATCTCGTATGTTCCGTAGCAGAGTTCATTTACAGCGTCCCATCTGCAGGTGCACTCCAGGAGGCCTGAGCAGCATAGGCCGCGGTCGAGGCATAGGTCCCTCTCGCTCCACCCCATTAGCTCGTTGCTGTAGTTTTGTATTCTGCAGTAGTTTTCGTCGAACGAAGTGCTGGTTGCTTCGGCGTATATGAACGAGTTGTGGTCGCCTATCCCGGCTAGTATCTGGGTTGTGCCGTTTATGGATGTCGGGTAGACCGCTCTGACGCTCGTTATGTCGGAGTAGTTCCACAGGAGGGCGCCGTTGATGCTGAGCACATAGACTCCGCCGTAGAATCTTGTGGTGCGGTAGAGGGACTTGTCTGAGGTTGAGATTCCACCGCCGGGCGTTACGTCGTAGCCGCGTATCGGATAGGTGATTACTTCCTTAGCCCCGCCTAGTCCGGCTACCAGCTCGTTTATCCCGTCCTTGTTCACGTCCCATGCGGCTAGGGAGTATACTCTCCCCAGGACTGAGGCGTTGCCGAGCTTGAAAGTGCCTATGATGTTGCTGTATCCGTCCATCACGTAGAATTGGTTGTCGATGGTGGCGAGAACTATCTCGCTTTTGCCGTCGCCGTTGAAGTCAGCGACCTCGACCGCGCCAATCTCGTAAGGGGTGGTGTAACTCCACTTTTTTATTAGGTTAGGCTGCTGGGCGTATACGGCTGGTGAGAGTAGCAATGCCGCCAGAACCATAAAAACCGCTTTTCTCATCGTATTATCTGACATTTTCAACCTGCTGGGGCTTCAACGTGCTCGAGGACCTTGGCTATTATGTCGTCTGTTGTTATGCCGAAGTCTCTGGAGTCTGGGTGGAGGATTATTCTGTGGCGTAGTATCGGGAACGCGAGGGATTTTATGTCGTCGACGGTGACGTAGTTTCTGCCTTCGAGGAATGCCTTGGCTTTGGAGGCTGTGCTGAATGCTATTGAGGCTCTTGGCGAGGCTCCGGTTGCGACCTCTCTTCTGGTTCTTGTGGCTTCTACAATCTTGAGCCCGTATTCGAGTATTGAGTCGGGGATGGTGACTGTGTTCTTTATCTCTTCCCGGATGATTAGTATTTCAGGCGGGTTGAATATCTTGCTTATCTTGGCGTCGGATTTTTTGGATTTTACTATGAGCATCTCTTCTTCGAGGGTCGGGTATTTTATGTTGACTTGGAATAGGAATCTGTCTTTCTGGGCTTCAGGCAGAGGGTAGGTTCCCATCTGTTCGACTGGGTTTTGCGTGGCAAGTACTGTGAAGGGCGTCGGTAGCTGGTAGGATGCGCCTGAAAATGTGACTGTCTTTTCGGCCATGGCCTCCAGAAGGGCGGATTGGGTGACGGGCTGAGCCCTGTTTATCTCGTCTACAAGAAGCAGGTTGGTGAATATCGGCCCTTTCTCGAGAACCTTCTCTTTCTTGACTTCGTCCATCCTAATCTTGCCCATTATGTCCGTGGCAGTCAGGTCTGGGGTGCACTGTATCCTTTTGAATTCCATGTCCATTGTTTCCGAGATAGTCTTGCTGAGGACTGTTTTACCCATACCAGGAACGCTTTCCAGGAGCACGTGGCCGCCGGCGAATATTGCTATCGCTATGCATTGTATGGTGTCGTCCTCGCCTATTATGCGCTTGTGTACTTCGTCGTACAACTGCCTGAACTGCTGGTATACGTCCTTGTCTCTCTCCACCATTTTGCTTTCTGTAACTTTCTGTAATATACTTTCTATTAATTACTTAATTATGAATTGCCTAGTCTCTATGGCCCTCTTTCCCGCCTGAAAGGGAGAATGGCGTTGCGTCTGTTAATACTGATATACCTTCATTGCCTATCTTGAACGGGTAAATCTTTATGGAGTGGCCGACGCCGCGCAGCTTCACTACGTTCATGCACCTTTCGTATGAAGCCTGCATCCTTAGCTTGAGCAGGAGTATTATTCCCTGGAATATGAAGTCTTCGTGCATGAATGTCGTTTCGTCGACGCCCATCGTATACCTCTCGGATATCACTAGGGAGGTGACGCCGAGGGACCGCATGTTTTTTATGAATCGCAGTATCTCCGTCCGCAGGGTCGTCTTCTGGTCGCCGTACATGTAGTTGAACAAAGTGAGCGAGTCTAATACTATCCTCTTCGCGTTCCTCTGCTTGATTACCTTTTCGACGTAGTCTATTGAAACCAGGGAGCGGACCATGGACTGCTCCATGACCGGCTGTTCTATTATCGTGACGAGGCCTTTTTCCTCAAGGTCTTCGATTTTCCATCCGAGGCGTTTGGCGTAGAACCTAATCTCTTCAACGCTCTCTTCGACGGTTATGTAGACGCCTGGCTCGTTGAACTTCCTAGCGCCTTCTATTATGAACTGCAGGCCGAGAATCGACTTGCCAGTGCCTGGTCCCCCGGTCACGAGGAAGCTGGTCTTGGGTATGAATCCCCCGCCCAGTATCTCGTCTAGTCCGGGTATGCCTGTTTTCACAAGTTCGTTATCGTCCATCTGAATCTCCCCTCCACTAGATTACCTTTGCCTCCTTCTTTATCGCGTTCAGGTTCTGCTCCTTCAGAACCTTGTCGTTTAGGGATATTATCATCCTACAGTTGGTGGTGCTTATCTTGTCTCTGACGTGCTGTATGAAGTGAAGTACCATCTGGAAGTCGTTGTTCTCTATCAGGTATTCTATTATGTCGAGCACCAGGACCGAGTTTGGATTCTTTGTCGTGAAGTCTGTTATCAGGAGTGATATGTCCTGCAGGTTTGAGGATATCACGTTCTCTTTGCCGGATACCGCATCGGTGACCCACAGTATTCTCGCGTCCTTCGTGTCGTATTTCTCCTTCAGCTTCTCCGGGTTGGTTCTGGTTATGTATATGCCTTTCATCCCGTCGGATATGTAGTGTAGGAAGAAATGGATTGATTTTTCCGGCCACTCTTCCAGGATGAGGTATGTGAAGCCGGGTTCGAGCGCAGGCTCCTCGGTCACGGTCGGCGCGGCTTTCTCCTTGACTTTGAACGAGACTGCATTGGAGGCTGCGAAGCGTCCTCTGCCTTGCTTGCTGCGGTAGTAGATTTCAAGGGGCTTGAAGTTGAATTCCCCTGGCTCGGCAGGCACTATTTCCAGGGATAACGCCTTTGACTCGGACGGGTCGAGTTGAGGCATCTCTTCGGGGGTGTTGGATATGTTGAACTCGGTGACTGGGTTGCCTATGAAACGTACGCCGTATACCGGCTCCTTGCCCTTGTTGGTTATTTTACCATTGAGCGTCATGCTCTGTCCGGCGAATGAGTCGAGCGGGTTTTCCAGTTCCACTACGACGTTCGTGTCTTCGGAAAATTCTGCCGTCTCTTCGATTGCTGCTGCCTTTGCCTCGACTTTCGCGGAGACGTTCACTTTCACCTCGTTAGTGCCTTTCGTGAACGTGCGGTTGTTGCTGTCAACGTAGGATATGTCCAGCGGCTTGAAAGTGAACTCGCCGACTGCCGTGGGTATCAGCTCTATTGTTATTCTTTGACACTTCTTGGACAGGATTTCCTTTATTGGTTCAGGGGCTTTGTTTACTTTAAACTGCTCTGGCTCGTTCAAATCTATCTTGACGTCCTTTATCGTCTGGTCTCCGGGATTGTATATCATCCCGGATATCTCCAGTATGCTGCCTTCCACCGCGCCGCGCGGTATCTCC
>JAPKXP010000204.1 GCA_026394745.1 Candidatus Altarchaeota archaeon | reverse complement strand
ATACGACAAGCTCGTTTATGGCGATGAAACGCTCGATACCTGTTTTGAATATCTCGAAGGCCGCGATGAATATAAACACTGAGATTCCTAGGGTCGCAAGATTCTCGTATTTGCTGTGGCCGTACGGGTGACAGTCGTCGGGAGGCTTGGACGCAACCCTTACTGCAACAAGGCCTATGATATTGGACAGCGAGTCGAACGTGGAATGCATTCCGTCAGCCATCATGCTGAGGGAGTTCGCCAGGAAGCCGAAGACTACCTTCAACAAAGCCACGATTATGTTCAAGAACAGCACGTATACCAGCACAAATCGGACTTCACGGTATTTTTCTTCCATCTAGGTCGTTACCTCGCAGCCGTCTTTAGTCACCAGTACCGTGTGCTCGAACTGGCTTACGACGCCTTTCTCCTTCTCGTGTAGCGGCGGGTACGAGCGCAGTATCTTCTCGGACACCAGCTGGTTTGCTATGAGGTTTAGCTTGAGGGGGTTAATCTTCTTTGCGTACCATCGGAGCGCGAAAGGAAGGCCCTCCCTCTCCGAAACCTCGTCGATGAGTATCCTCGCCTCACGCATCCTCGTGGGCTTGTCGTTGAGTATGGAGAATATCTCGGCTGCCTTCGCCTCGACGACCCTGCCGTAGCCGTTGGTTGCGAAAGGCTCTAAGGCAATGGCCATGCCTTCCTGAATCTTCCAGTCGTAAGGAACCTTGATGTTCGGAACCGCAAGTCCTGCGTGCAGGTCGTACTTTTTGACCTCGTGGCCGGTGAGGTTTTCAATCGGCTTGAACCCGGCCTTGGTGATTATAGACTGGACAGTCTCGCCTATCCTGCTGACCGAGACTCCTGGCTTGACGAGCTTTATGGACTCCTCGAGCGCCGCCTTATTGCATTCCAAGAGCTTCGAGTACTTTCCAGATAGGTCGACGCTGCACGCCGTGTCCGCGATGAATCCGTCTACGTGCACTCCCAGGTCGATTGAAACCAAGTCCGACCCACCTAGGACGGTAGTGTCATTGTATTTAGGAGTGTAGTGCGCTGTTACGTCGTTAATGCAGACGTTGACGGGGAACGCGAGGCTGCCCCCCTCCTTCAGTATCTTGTCCTCGATTTTTTCAGCTAGATCGAATGCTTTAACGCCAGGCTTCACGAGACCCACGCTCCACTCCCTTACCTTCCGGGCTATCTCGCCTGCCTTACGGTAATTTTCAGCGTCCACCGAATCCATAGCAATATTAATAGAAAAACAACATAAATAAAGGACATGTTCATAGTGCTTGAGGGTATCGACGGGTGCGGTAAAACCACGCACGCAAAGCTCCTCACTGACTGGCTTAAGACGAGGAAACACGAGGTTGTTTTGACCGCCGAGCCCACGAACTCCAAAATCGGGCTGTTCATCAGGGAAGTCTTGAAGGGCGCTGAGAAGGTAGACCCCCTGACGCTCACGCTGTTGTTCACTGCAGACAGATACCAGCACCTAAAAGACTTCGTTGAACCCAGCCTCAACGACAAGAAGATTATCATCTGCGAGAGGTACTACCACTCGACGATAGCCTACCAGAACTCTCAGGGAGTGGAGTGGAACTGGATTTTCGAGCTCAACAAGTTCGCGAGAAAGCCGGACTTGACGATACTCCTGGACTTGGACCCGAAGAAGAGCATCTCGAGGAAGAAGACCAGGGAAATCTTCGAGAAGGCTGACTTCCTGGAGAAAGTCAGGGACAGGTACCTGAAGATGCCAGAGCTTGTTAAAGTCAGCACAGACAGGAGCATCGACGAAGTGCAAAGACAGATTCAGGACATCGTGGGAAAGAGGCTCTAGACCGACTTTATCACGTTCCCTTCTAGTCCGACTTTGAACCCGAACTCTCTACACGCCCAGACGTTCGTCCTGCAGTGTGGAGTGACTTCCGAGACTGTCACCTCTCCTCCCGCAAGCGCTATGTAAGGGACTATCTGGTCTGCCATGTAGCGGTCGAGGCATGCGCCCGATTTTATTTCAGAAAGTAAGTCTAAGGCCGCTTTCTTCCCCACATCCTCCGCCTTAAGCTCCCTCGCACCCAAGCATCCTGAACCTATCAACGTGTTGCCGCAATCGGCCCAAAGCGTTATTCCCGAGCCGATTGAGTACGCGTCAGAGTACTCGCACGAAAGCTCGACCTTCCTGTAATCGACGAGATGCTTCTTGGCTGACAACGCCTGCCTCTCGCACACGCTCCTCTCCCGGAGAGGCAGGCTCGCATGCGATACTCCATTTATGGACAATACTTCCCCGCGCCCCGACAGGTTCAAAGGCTTTACGGAGCCGGCTCCATGGACATTCAACTCGACGACGCCCCCGCCCTTCGGGTAGTAACCGCGCTTCAGCAGTTTCATTTCAATGCTGCAACCAATCTTCTCCAATATGGGTACGGTGACATTCCTCATGTAGTCGGCCTGAGGGCTCCATGAGACGTCAGTGCCGCCGGTGATGCGGAAAGAGAAGTCGCCGGGCTTGGACACGACCGCCGGAAGCAGGGACTGTAGTACAAGAGTCACAGAGCCAGCAGTTCCAACGTCGAACTCGTATTTACCCTGCTTGATGCCAGAGGGGGTGAAAACAATCTCGCTTGACTTGGGAATATTGCCTTCGACAGAAGCTTCGCACACGCTCGCGACAGCGCCTATTGCGGTGACGTGCTGCGGCTTAAGACCAGGAGAATCCCGCCCAGCCCGTATCTTGAATATTCTGACAGACTCCCCGGTCAACGCGCTCAAGGCGATGCTAGTGCGCAGAATCTGGCCGCCCCCCTCGCCAACGCTCCCGTCAATCTCAATCATTGCAGATACTTCTTCATGCTCGTCTGGACGTAGTTGAAGTACTTTTCAGGATTGAACCGCCTGAACTTCGATATCTCCTCGGGGCTGACGTATATGTTGACGGTCAGCTTCTCGTTCTCGGACTGCTCAAGAGCCTTCGCGAGAGGCGAAATCTGGTTTATGGTGACGAACTCCCTGCCCTGCTCGACCTTCACCTTGAACTCCGAAAGCTTGGACTCAGGATAGTCGAGGAGCAGGAAACCCTTCCTGACCTTGAACTCCCTCGCAATCTTAGCCTCTATTTTAGGCGCGTTATCC
>JAPKXP010000160.1 GCA_026394745.1 Candidatus Altarchaeota archaeon | reverse complement strand
GTCCAGATGAGCTTCTCCTTGAAAGCGACCTTCCTCCCGGGAAGCTTAACCTCAGGGAGGTATTTAATCAGCGGCCTTAGAAACTCCAGATCCACCTTCAGCCTCACTTGACTTCGTAGTTTCGACTTTTCCGCCGGCTGCAATAATCTTTTCCGCAGCCTTTGCGGAACACTTCTCAACCGTTACGTTAAGCTTGTTCTTCACGGGACCTGCGCCCAAAAGCTTGTCGAAGCCCAAATCAGACAGGTTAACAGAGTATGAGCCGGCGCTCTTTGAAGCCAGCTTGTTCGCAACCATCTTCTCAATTCCAGCGTCAAGGACTCCGACATTAAGAGTCTTGTCGACGTGAACCACTTCCTGAGGTCTTGAGAACCCCCTGTGGCCGAAGTAACCTGGCATGAACTTTGAAACGTGCTGCCACTTGTGCTTCTTGGAGCCGGCCATGCCGCGGCCGCCCCTGCTGCCCGCCCCACGATGCTTCTGAGTGTTGCCGTATCCATGGGTCCTGCTCCCACGCTTCTTCTGAGTCTTTCGGTCTTTGTGGGCCATCAGATCATCCTCTCAATCAAGTCGTTTATCTTGTCCCTGCGGTATCCTAAGGCGCCGTGAGTGCTGTAAGGCAGCTTTATGCCCTTCCTCTCGTAACCCTTCTTCGGCGGGCTGAGCCTGAAAAGTTTCTTCAATCCTTTAACGTCGTTAAGCCTCGCATCGCCCTTAAACAAAGCTTCGGCGAGAGACTTCACGCTTCCGAACTTGCTGTTCTCCTTGACGTAAGCGTCAGTGAGCGGCTTGTCCCCGACTATTCTCGCGCGCTCCTTCAGAAGGCGCATTAAGGTATTCTCGCTTAATTCGCCCCACGTGATGTAGTCCTTAGCCATGTGCAGCATGCCCTTGAACTTCATCTTGTCGAACACTAGAGAACAGTGATTGACCCGAGTAAGGTTCAGCATTCGCAGCGTGTCCGAAGTCTTCACTCTGACGTGAGTCCTGCCCTTGACCCGCACCGCCGCAATCAACTGCGGAACATCCGTGTTTTCTTTAGTTGCTGGCATCTTCAGTTTTCACCACAGGCGAAGAACCCTTGATGGGTCCTGTAACGATGTTCAAATTCTTGATTTCCCTCTCGCCAACCTTCATATAGTTGGTGTTGATGAGGGCGTTGAATACTGCAAGAGCGAAGTTTAATCCAGTCCTCGTGTAACTGTCGGTCTTCACCCAAACGTCCTTGATTCCAGCCAGGGAAAGCATGCTCTTCGCGACCTCGCCGCTGACCAAGCCCACACCCCTGGGCGCCGGCTTAAGCTCGACTGTGACGCTGCCCGACTTCCCTAAAACCTTGAACGGGACCGTGTGAGGCGTACCGCAGCCGCACTCCCAGCTGCCGCAACCCCTCTTCACTTCCTTGACGTTCATCTTCGCGCGGGCTATAGCCTTCCTTATCGTCGGACCGGCTTCCTTGCCCTTCGCACAGCCTATTCCGATGAAACCGTCGTTGTTTCCGACTGCTGCGACCACACGGAACCTGGTTCTTCTACCTGAGTCGGTGGTACGCTGGACGCGGCCAACGTCTATTATCTCCTCCTGCATCTCAGGCATGAGCTTCTCGACAATCTCAACCTCCTTGACGGGGATTGACATACGGGAAATCTGCTGCATTGAGGTTATCTCGCCCCTGTAGACGCGCTTGCCCAAGTCGGTCCTGGGAACCCACATCCTCTGGCGCTCTTCAAGAGACTCCTCCTCCAAGCCCTGCCGAACCTTCTTCTTGAGTATACTCTCGTCGACTATTTCAACTGCTTCGCCGAGAACGCCTGAAGTAGCAGCATCGATTATAGGCTCAACCTCCTCGGCCTCGGTCTCCTTGACGACTTCCTTAGCCCCCTCTTCAACAACTGGCTTCTCATCTTCCTTAGCCTTCTTTGGTTTGCCAGCCTTCTTCTCTTTCTCGGTCATTTTACTTTGATTTTAATATAGCCTCCTTCACTTTAGTGAAGTCGGACGCGATACTCTTTGATCTTTCAACGTGCGATGCAATGTGCTGCCCCTGAATCCTGGACTCGTCAGGCAGTATCTCAGTGCCTACTGGAATCACGACTCCGGCATCCAAACAACCCTTCAATGCCGCGAAAAGCCGGGAGCCTTTTATCGCAGTCAACAAACCGTTGTCTAAGACAGCTTCAGACACCTTCTTCCCCTTGCCCTTCACGCCGCACAATAATCCAGTAAGGTAAGCTGCCGGAGTGTTGGACGTGCTGTGAGTCCACCCGAACCCGGAAAGCTCCTTAGAGCTTGCGCAGGAAACGACCCTGTCGCCTTCCTCGGTGTAGTCCACGAGCTGTACGAACATGTGCTTGTTGGATGGCCTCACCACAAGCCTGGTCTTCCCTGACTTAAGCAGGTTGAGCCTCTTCTTGTAGTCCGTCTTGCCCTCCCTCTTACGCCGGTACTGGACGACGTAACTCTTATTTTTAGCCATCGTTACCTCTTCATCCTCTTAACGCTTTCCCGCAGGTGTCTCCTACTCTGGAAAAGGTTTCCTTTAGCCTGAAGGTACAGCTTCCTGTACATCCCAGGCTCGATAACTTTCTCATCCCTCATCTTACGTAGCTCGTTCCTGAGGGCGCGAATCTTGTTAATCCACTTCGTCTTGGGAGGGGTTCTCGCAGTCTTCTTCCCGGTCCTGTTGCCGTGGCCCTTGGATCGGCCCTTAGCCTTCTGCTCGTTCTTGAACCTGATTCTGCCGCGGCTGTTGCCCTTCTTCTGCTTCGCATTTATGGCTCCGCTCTTGATGAGGCCTCTGATATCCTCCCTAGTCAATGCGCCAGCCACGTCTTCGAGGCGCTCCGGGTTAAACTGAACCCTTGTCGCACCGACTTTCATTATCTTTGCCGCGAGATTCTTTTGACTGAGTAAGTTCATACTTCACCCTTCCTTGGATTAAGTATCGTGATTTTCCTTTTGTTTGCTTCCTCGATTATCGCGTTCCGCTTTTTCCGCCCAACGCTCGCGGATATGATGGCCGCCCGCTCCGTGGGGTTCACCGCCTCAATCTCCTTGAGGTTTGACACTATGACCGATTTGAAACCCTTCACTATGCCGTAAAAGCCGGCAGGGTTCTTGTATCCAATCTTAGGCAAAGCGCCCTTCCCGCGCTTCTCCTCCTTCTTCTTGCCGTCCAGGCCGCGCGGGGAGCGCCAAACGTCCTTAAGCTTCTTGCACTTGTAAAGCTCGTCCCTCCTGAACCTCGGCTTCTTCTTGCGGGATACCTTAAGCTGCCCTACGGCAGAGTATTGAATCTTGACTATCGGCTTCTCCTTGCGAACCTTCTCTACTTTCTTCTCGGGCTTTTCTTTAGGCTCTTCGACCGGCTTCCCGGAGACCTCTTCCTTCTTCTCGGCATGCTTAACATCTTCCGCAACCTTGTCCTTCTTCTCTTTGACTATCTTCTCCCCGGACTTGGTCTTCTTGACCTTAACGCCGCCGTCCCTCTTCTTCGCCGGCTCCTTAGCCTTCTTCTTCTCGGATTTCTCAGCCATCTTTACCTAAGCAAGGACTTCCCGTCCTTCTCTATTATGTAGACCCCGTCTTGGAAGACGCGCGGGTCGCGATTCTTAATCCTTGTAATCTGCTCGATGTTTGCCGCAGTCTGCGATACGTTCTCCTTGCTGACTCCGGACAAAGTGACTTCATTGCCCTTAACGTCAATCTTCACGCCCTCCAGAACCTTTGAAGACCTGGGAAACTTTTCGCCGAGGAAGTTGCTTATCAACACTTTGTCGCCGCTGACAGACACCCTCATCGGGAAGTGCGAGTAAACGATCCGCATCCTGTAGACGACGCCTTCAGCAGCGCTCTTGAGCATGTTCCTTATGTGAGCTCTTATCGTGCCGACGATTGCAAGCTGCTTTTTGTAAGGCTGCCTCGCCGACTTAGACTGAATCAACACCTTCCCGTCCTTCTGGACCAGGTGCACGAAGTTCTCCGTGAACGTCCTTGATATTGAACCGCTCTTGCCGCTGACCGTTATCGAACGCTCTTTAACGTCCACGCTGACGCCCTCCGGCACACCAATCGCGACCTCGACGTGTTTTTTGGAGTTCTCCATTTTATTTTTTTAGTATACGTATGCTATCAAGCGTCCTCCAATGCCCAACTCCTTGGCTTCTGTGTGGCTCATAACGCCCTTGGGGGTTGAGACCACTAGGACTCCAAAGCCTCTTGACGGGAGGTAACGCTTCTCCCATAACGTGAACTCGTCTTGTTTGACTGGGTATCTTGGCTTTATGACGCCGCAGTCGTTTATCCTCTTTATCATGCGTATGCGTATGTTTCCGCCGCGCGTTGAGTCTGAAATCTCGAACTCGCCGATGTACCCCTCCTTCTGGAATACCTGGAGCACCGTGCGCATCAACTTGGAGTTCGGGGTCACAAGGCACTCTGACTTGCCTGCGCGCTCGTACTCCTTTAGCATTGATATAGCGTTGTTTAGTGTGTCTTGGTTCATATTCTTAGACCTCAGCGCTGCGGCTTCTCCTTCCGGTGGTGGACGAGCTCGTTTAGTGAAATGTCGTTGACCTTGATGACCTTGTATCTTACTCCAGAGAGGTCGCCCATGGAACGTCCCTTACGGCCTCCAAGGCCTTCGATGACGACCTGGTCGTGCTCCTCGATGAACGTGATGGCGCGGTTTCTAGGAGCGAATGCAGTAAGCTGCCTGCCGTTCTTGATCAGTTGAACACGAACGCACTTCCTGATGGCGGAGTTAGGCTGCTTAGCTTCGATGCCGACCTTCTCGAGGACTATGCCCCTACCCTGAGGCGCCCCCTCAAGCGGGTCGTGTTTCTCCTTAAGCTTCAGCACCCGCCTACTGTAGTCTGACTTTGCCCAGTGGAAGTGCTTGCGCGTGTCCTGCAGC
>JAPKXP010000184.1 GCA_026394745.1 Candidatus Altarchaeota archaeon | reverse complement strand
TATGGTTATTGCGGGTCCGTAGGGTGCTGCGGGCGTTACGGCAACGTTGGCTCTGCTTCCGTCTGGCATGTGGGCGTCTAGCAGGGGGTTTTGTTCGTTTATTTCGCGGCCTGCGTAGTGTGCGAGCCAGTTTACTATGTCGTTTATGGCTTCGTAGTTGTCGAAGTATATGTTGGTGGTGCACATGCCGTGCTTCCTGTGTACGACGAATACGGGGGTGTTTATGCCGTTGACCATTATCTCTTCCAGATTTTCGTCGCGCATCATGGGCCCTAGTTTGCCGTATCCCAGGAAGATTTCGTCCATTACAGACGAGACGACGTAGTCCAGGTTTTCAGGGCGGATGTTTTTGCCGTCCACCCTACTTTTCAGGTAGTTGCGCAGGAAGTATTCTTTTCCTGAGGAGGAGTGTATTTTGCCTAGTTCGGTGATTATGTCTTTGTAGTTGCCGATTAGGTTTCTTGCCTCAGTGATGACTTTTTTTTCTGGTTCTGTGAGCTCAGGGGTCATGCAGAGGTAGACGGGTATCTTACCTTTCTCAGCCTCCATTATCTTTATGTTTCCGTAGGAGTCTATGATGTCAGGACACATTACGTTAAGATAATTGAGAAAAAGAGATAATAAATGCGGTCGGGCTTCAGGCGGTTCTTTGGGCGCCGGATATCATGGACTGTAGTTCGGAGCGCATCTCGTTGAGCTTTTCAGCGAGCTTTTTCTCCTGTTTTTCGAGTACTTCGATTCGGGTTTTGTTCAGGTCGAAGTCGTCTTTAAGCTTTTTTTCGGTCTCTTCTTTGGTGGTTTCTACGAGTATTGGGCCTATTATCCGGTAGACTTTTCCGGTTTTGATTGCGGAGAGCTCTTTTTGGGCGTTCTCCATCTCCCCGTTCTGCATGACCATCTGCTGTTTCTGGAGGGACATTATCTGGAGTTGTTGTTGCAGGGTTTGGAATTGCGCGAGCTTGTCCTGGAGTTGCTTGGGCATTCTTTCTTCGTCCATTGTAGTATTGAATTATTTTTTCTTGTTAATAAGGTTCTCGCACATGATTATCCATCGTAGGTAGGTGTTTACCGCGGCCCGCATGGCTGATAGGTCGCTTGCCTCCACGCGCATGATGAACTTGCCGTGGGAGTAGTTGAAGCGCACTTTGGAGCGGGAGTGGAAGTCTTTTTCTGCTTCGATGTTTACAGAATCCAGTATTACGCGGGCTTTTTCTTCGGGTATCTTGAACTCGACTTCGAGCGTGTTCATCTCGCGTAGACTTCCTTCACTATGTTGTCGGGTCTTTTCTTGACCCATATGTTGCTTCTCTTCTCGGTGCAGCTGGTGCACTTCATCTTGTGTTTTAGTATGTCCTCGTACTCGAATTCCGCGCCGCATTCGATGCAAAAGTACGTCATCTTCAATCAGCCTTCGGCTCTGGCTCCGCTTCTATGGAGATTACTGCCTTTTTGGATACTGGGAGGTGTGCTCCTCCGGTGAATTTGATGCCGCATGTCTTGCAGGACCAGATGCCGGAGACGACTCTTCTTACGGTCCTCTTTTTTCCGCATGACGGGCAGTCTCTCGTCCTCCTTGATTCTTCTTCTATTTTCTTGGCTTCTTCCCGGACTTTACGGCCTATTCTTGGGCCGTAGCGGCCCATGCTGCCTATTTTTTTGGTGTGGCTGTACATGTTAGTGTGTCTGACATATTAGGGAATAAGGGTATAAAAAGGTTTAAAAACCCTTATTCTTCCACCTTTTTCCTTAGCGCAGGAGCCTTCTCGAACGCTAGGTCTACCATCCTCTCCACTTCTTCCTGCGTGAGCTTTCCGTGGCCGCCTTTTTGCATGGCGTTGACGGTGTCGGTGGTGCCTATGGTTAGTCTTGCGTCCATGGCGTATTCTTCGTCTAGCGTGGGGTCAATTAGTATCTTGTCCCTTATCTTGGCGAAGGTTATGGGTATTGGCGTGCAGGTTATTGGTAGTTTGCCTGACCACTCGCCCCTGACGACTTTGTCGTCTTCGTATTTGGGCATTCTGGCGTCCAGCAGGGCTGATATGGCAGCTAGGCCTGCAGCGTCTATGAGGTTTCCGCTGTAGTCTATTATGTGGATGTCTATGAAGACTGCCCAGACTTTCTCTTCTTCTATAAAGAGTTTTTCAACGTCTATTGCGCCGGACTCTCTTATGCCGCGGTCTACGACCCGGGATAGTTCGATTGCGTCTTCCCTTGGTGGGCCTGACTCGAACGTCGGCGATGCCATGGGCCGGAATTCGGCTGTAACGCTCATTATGCCGCTTTTTGGGGCGTCTGAGTAGGGTTCTCCCACGTCCATGCTTACTCCGACGATTACTGTGGTGTCGCCGAGTTTGACCATTGCTGAGCCTGGGGCTTTGTCTTTGGCGTATCCTTTCGTGATTTCAAGCGGGCGGGTGTCTTCGAATCCCCTTCCGTCTTCTCTTGCGCCTGTTTCAATGAGTTTTATGATGTAGTCTTTCTTTAGGTAAGCTTCAATGTCCATTTTACTGCACCTCGCTTTCTGTTGACTTGACTCCCTCCATCAGGGCATTCTTCTGCAGTTCGTATACTTTCATGCAGCCGTCCATTGCCATGTTGAGGGCTTTGGAGTATTCCTTTCTCGTCATCTTGCCGTCCATCTGTAGTAGCACTATCTCTTTCGTCCTTGGCAGTATGGCCAGTGGCAGGTCGGCTTCGCCGTAGTTGTCTTCGTCTTTCATCATGTCTAGGACTACTTCCTCGCCTGCTTTTCCTGCAGCGCACGCTGCTACTAGGTCTTTCATGGGTATTCCCGCGTCGGCGAGCGCTAGGGAGGCTGCCGTAAGTCCCGCGCATCTTGTGCCTGCGTCGGCCTGCAGTACTTCGACGAACACGTCTATGACTGCGTTCGGGTAGTTTTTGACTTG